>CALISK010000257.1 GCA_938041625.1 uncultured Tenacibaculum sp.
AATGTATTTAAAATTTAAAATATTGCTAGTCTTGGTTATCCTTTTTACCACGTTGAAAGGTACCGCTCAACAAGACCCTCAGTATACAAATTATATGTTTAATACACTGTCGGTAAACTCTGCTTATGCGGGTTCTAGAGGTCATTTATCTGTTACTGCATTGCATAGAACGCAATGGGTAGGTGTAGATGGCGCTCCACAAACGCAATCGTTGAGTGTAGAATCACCTATTGGACGAAACCTAGGATTAGGAGTTTCATTTGTTCATGATAAATTAGGGCCTTCTCGTGAATATTATTTAGATGCAAATCTTTCATATACAGTACGCCTTAATAATAAAAGTAGATTATCTTTTGGTTTAAAAGGTGGGGCAAGATTATTAAATGTTGATTTATTTGATGGTTTTCGAACAGGGTCTGATGTGGCTTCTATTAGTAATAAATTCTTACCTACAGTTGGGGCAGGAGTTTATTGGCGTAATGAGAAAAGTTATATAGGTTTATCTGTACCTAATTTTTTAACCAAGAAACATTTTGATAGAGATAGTTTTAGTAGCAATAATTTTGATGTGAGTACTGAACGATTACATTACTTTTTTATAGCAGGTAAAGTTTTTGATTTAAGTGAGTCTGTTAAGTTTAAACCAGCTTTCTTAGGTAAGTTTGTTGTAGGAGCACCTATAATAGCAGATATATCAGCTAATTTTATGTTTAATGACAATTTAAGATTAGGGGTTGCATATCGTTGGGATGATTCTTTTAGTGGTTTATTAGGTTTACAATTAGGGCCTAAATTGTTATTGGGGTATGCTTATGATTTAACAACTACTCGATTAGGAGATTTTAATTCAGGAACACATGAAATTATGTTGCGTTTTGAATTAAGAACAAAAGAAAAACAATTAAAATCACCACGTTTCTTTTAAAATAGAGCACAATGAAAAAAACAATTACACTTTATATAATTTTATGTGCAGCTAGTTTTTCTTTTGCACAAAGTTCAGTAGAAAATAATTTAGCAAGAAAAAATAAGGAAGAACTTT
The DNA here is from genome assembly GCA_938041625.1 of uncultured Tenacibaculum sp. Classification (GTDB taxonomy): domain Bacteria; phylum Bacteroidota; class Bacteroidia; order Flavobacteriales; family Flavobacteriaceae; genus Polaribacter. The sequence goes on from CALISK010000257.1 coordinate 1,043, forward strand.
ATAATAATTCAACTAAAACTTCTACACCTAAAGCAGATAAACTGTTTAAAAGAATGTGGTATAAAGAAGCTGCAGAGTTGTATGAAAGAGAGCTTGGGAAGTTAAACAAGAAAACAAAAGAAGAGAATAATAGAAATGAAAATTATTTAAGGGTATTAAAAAAAGCAGGAGACTCCTATTTTTTTAATACAGATATGGAAAATGCATATCGTATTTATGATCAGTTAGTTTCAAATTATTATTCTAAAGTAAATTCTGAATATATTTTTAGATATGCTCATAGTTTAGAAGGAGTAGGTAAATATAGAGAAGCTAAAAGATGGATGAAGGAATTTGCAAAAAGAACAAAGAAAAAAGATGATCGATCAGTTAAATTTGATCAAGAAAAATTAACGGTTGAGGATGTTTTAAATATTACACCGCAGTTTATTTTACATAATTTGTCTATTAATACAGAGAACTCAGATTTTGGACCAATGTATTATAAAAAAGATAAATTGATTTATTCTTCTGCAGTAGACTCTTCAAATTATCATACTAGAATTTATCATTGGAATGAACAGCCTTTTTTAAATATGTACATAAGTAATTTAAATGAAATTGAATCTGATGTAAAAAATATTGGAGAGTTTTCTAAAAAATTAAATACGAGATATCATGAAGCAACATTGGCTTTTTCTCCAGATTATAAGAAAGTATATTTCACTAGAAATAATTATAATGGAGATTTAGGAAGAGATGATGCTGGAACAAATCATTTAAAACTATATAGTGCAGATTTAAGAAGAACAGAAAAAGATACAACTAAAACATGGCAGAATGTAAAAGAGTTACCCTTTAATAGTGAAAATTATTCTGTGGGTCATCCTACAGTTAGTAAAGATGGGAAGTTATTATATTTTGTGTCTGATATGCCAGGGTCTATTGGAGGAACAGATATTTTCGTAGTTGATATTTTAAATCAAGATGAAAATCGCATTGAAAGTGATAGTACTTATACAGGGTATTCTAAACCAAGAAACTTAGGAGATAAAATTAATACAGCAGGTAGAGAAATGTTTCCTTACGTAACAAATAGCACATTATATTTTGCTTCAGATGGACATTTAGGACTTGGAGGTTTAGATGTTTTTAAAAGTGAAATAAATGACAATACCTTTGGTAACGCAGTTAATTTAGGAGCTCCATTAAATAGTAAAATGGATGATTTCTCTTTTATTATTAAAGAAAAAGAGAATAAAGGTTTTGTTTCATCTAATCGATTAGAAGGAAAAGGGGATGATGACGTGTATTCTTTTGTTAGAACTCCTTTAAACGAGCCAAAAACACCTTTATGTGAGCAATTGGTTAGAGGATATGTTTCTAATACTATTACAGGAGAGAGAATAGGAAATGTTTTAGTTACTTTATATAATGATAAAAATGAAAAGCTAGCAACTACAACAACTAGTTTAAATGGATCTTATAGGTTTAAAAACACATTGAATTGTGATACAAAATATAGAGTTGAGGCATCTAAAACAGGATATGGACTTAAAGAGAAGCCACTACTTACAGAAAATAACAATGGTGAAACAGTAGTAGCATTAGGTTTAGAAACATTAAACGAGCTTATTGTTGAAGAAAAAGGGTTACTTAAAATTAAAATAGGTATTATTTATTTCAATTTAAATAAATCATTTATTAGAAACGATGCGAGTATTGAACTGAATAAAATAGTAGTTTTAATGAGGCAATATCCTAAAATGGTTATAAAAATAGAGTCTCATACAGATGCTAGAAATACAGATGCTTACAATTTAAGTTTATCAGATAGAAGAGCAAAATCAACAAGAGACTACTTAGTTGGTCAAGGAATTGAAGCAAACAGAATAGATAGTGCTACTGGTTATGGAGAATCTAAACTAATTAATAGATGTGAAAATGGAGTATCATGTTCAGAAGCAGAGCATCAACTTAATAGAAGATCTGAGTTTATAATTTTAAAAATGTAATATTAGTAGTAGTATATAAATTAAATATTACTTAGTTTAAAAGAAGCCTAGATTTTTCTAGGCTTCTTTTTGTTTTGATATTATGCAGGATTCCAATTTTATAACATGATCTAATACAGTTTTCAGATGAGAATTTCGTGTTAAAACCTTAACAAGGGTTTAAACCCCTTGATTTTCTTTGTGAAATAATTAACATGATCTAAATTGAAATTAACATTAGATTAATGAAAGCTTAATTATTAATTTTTCTTTGATTGAATTATAGCAAATACATTTGATTTAACTATAATAGAGCTTAATAATGAGTAAATTACAAAACTGGTTTTTCCATCAAATTCATGGTAAAAAATTAATTTATAACGCTTGTTGGGAAGATCCTCGTTGTGATCGAGAACTTTTAAAGCTACAAAAGGATAGTAAATTAGTAATGATTACAAGTGCAGGAGATAATCTATTAGATTACTTATTAGATGAGCCTGCAGAGATTCATACTATTGATATGAATTTTCGACAAAATGCTCTTTTTGAATTGAAAAGAAGTATTCTTGAGTATGGAGATCATGAGAGTTTATTCCAATTTTTTGGAGAAGGAAGTCATCCAAATGCAAAGTCTTATTATGAAGAAAACCTACGTGAAAACCTTCCAGACTATGCTCAAAAATATTGGGATCAACATATACGTTATTTTCAAGGTAAAGGGAAAAGAAAATCTTTCTATTATCACGGAGCTTCAGGAGTTTTAGCCTTTTTATGTAGAAATTATTTACATAAGCGTAAACAAATTCGACAAAATTTAGAAAGTATGATGAGTTCTAATAACTTGAAACAACAAGCAAGTTATTATACTGCTCTTGAAGAAAAAGTATTTAACCCTTTTATTTCTCTTCTATTGAACAATCATTTAACGATGTATCTTGCTGGTGTTCCTAAAGCACAACAAGCTTTAATTCAGAAAAGTTATATTGGAGGTAATGTAGCTTACATTCGTGAATGTTTCCGAAATGTTTTTACGAAATTAGATATAGGTGATAATTATTTCTATCAGGTATATTTAAAAGGTTTTTATACGAAAGAATGCTGTCCTGAGTATTTAAAAGAAGAACATTTTTTATCGTTACGTAATCAACAAAAAAAAGCATATAGTTATACTTCAACTTTAAGTGATTTCCTTAAAAAGAATCCAGGAAATTATTCACATTATGTTCTTTTAGATCATCAAGATTGGCTTGCTGCAAATAATGTTCCTGCTTTAGAAGAAGAATGGCGTTTAATTTTAAAAAATAGCCAATCAGGTACACGTATTATTATGAGATCGGCAGCTACAAAAATTGATTTTTTTCCTGATTTTATTAAAGATAAAGTATCTTTTGATAAAGACTTATCTGATAAGGTACACAAGGAAGATAGAGTAGGAACCTATGCTAGTGTTTATTTAGGGATAATTAAATAATAAAAATGGTAACAGAAAACTCTATTAAGCAAAGTCAACTTATCCAAAATTATTACCATTTTCAATCTACAATCTATGATGCAACAAGATGGTCTTTTCTCTTTGGTAGAAAGCTTATTTTAGATAAGATTGCAACGGAAACTTCGCCTAAAACGATCTTAGAAATAGGGTGTGGTACAGGTTATAATTTAAAAAAGTTGAGTAAACGATTTCCTGATAGTAAAATTTTGGGAATGGATGTATCAAAAGATATGCTTCAAATTGCTGAGAAAAAATTAGGAAGTAATCCTAATATTCAATTAATAGAGCGCCCCTATGTGAGAGAATCAGAGGTTAATGAAAATAAACCAGATGTAATCCTTTTTTCATATATGTTAACTATGGTGAATCCAGATTTTTCAGATATGATTTTACAGGCTTATGATGATTTAAAACCTGGAGGCTATATTGCAGTAGTTGATTTTTATAATTCTAAACATTCATGGTTTCGTAAACATATGAAAAATCATCATGTGCGAATGGAAAGTCACTTAAATTCCATTCTTGAAAAGAAGTTTGAAGTTGTGGATAGTGAAGTTCATAATGCTTATCAAGGAGTTTGGCAATATTTTTCATTTATAGGTAAGAAATAATAAGATTATTTTTTAATGTAAATGATTGTAGAGTTTTTACTCAAAAACTATAACCAAATAACTTTAACGAGTAGATTGTCTTTTTATTAAATCAGTTTTTAAAATTTTAAGAGTAGGAGGAGATGTATTAGTACTATTTTTATTATCTATTCTATCTATTAACGTAGTAAAAGCTTGTTTTCCCATTTGTTCTTCATTCTGACTAATAATAGAAAGCGAAGGAATTGTGTAACTTGGTATTAACCCATCAGTAAATCCAATTATAGAGATATCTTTAGGTATAGAAAAACCACAATCTTGAACAATTTTTAAAGAGCAAATAGCAGAAAGTTGATCAGCTGTAATAATAGCATCAATATTATGATTCTTTAAATAAGATTTTAAAGTATTGTCAAATTCATTATAGTTAGAAATATTGATAATTAAATTAGTCTCTATATCAAGTTCTTTTAAAGTTTTTAAATATCCTTTCTCTCTTAATTTACCTACACTTGTTTGGTGAATGGTTGATAAAAAAGCAATGTTTTTGCAGCCTGTACTATATAAATATTTGGTAGCTTCACAAGTTGCTTTAAAATCATCGATTGTAATTTTATCACAATCGATTTCGTTACATACCCGGTCAAACATTACTATAGGTAATTTATTTTTATTAAAATTTTCTAAATGTGTGTACTGTTCTGAATCTTGAGTTTCTTGTGAAAGAGAGATAATGATACCGTCTACACTACCGTTTAATAAAATAGAAACTCCTTCTACTTCTTTTTTTATAGTATCATTTGATAAACATATTATAACCTTATAGTTTTGTTTTGCAGCTTCATTTTCTATAGCTCGAATCACTTTTGCAAAAAAATCACTTTCTATATTTGGTAAAATAACTCCTATTCTCTTAGTAGTATTAGATTTTAAACTTCTAGCACTATCATTCGGAATATAATTTAAAGATTTAACTACTTTAAGTACATTGTTTTTAGTTTGATCACTAATTTCATAACTATCATTCAAAGCTTTGGAAACAGTAGAAACTGAAACGTTTAAAATATTAGCAATATCTTTTAATGTAACTTGATTATGCATAAGCTGAATCTTTAAATTAAAGAGATGTTTATTTACAAAGTACTATTTTAAATTTTTAAGCATTTCAGCAGCTTTTTCTGCAGTAATATCGCGTTGAGGCATAGCAAACATCTCGTAACCCACCATAAATTTTTTAACGGTAGCTGATCTGAGTAAGGGAGGGTAAAAACTCATATGCCAATGCCACCCTGTATTAGGATCTTGATTTGTAGGCGCTTGATGAATACCTGAAGAGTATGGGAAAGATACATTAAAAACCTTATCATATATACTTGTAATAGTTTTTATAGCATCAGCAAAATCGATAGATTCTTTTTTAGAAATACTTAAAATATTTTTATGAGGATTTTTAGGAATAATCATAGTCTCAAAAGGCCAAACAGCCCAAAAAGGAACTAAGACTACGAAACTATCATTTGTATAAATAACACGTTCATCTAATTCAATTTCTTGTTGTAAATAAGCCTGTAGTAAAGTTGTTTTGTTTGAAGTAAAGAATTTTTCAAAGTTGTTTGTTTTTTTAGATATTACCGTAGGAATGGATTTTTGAGCCCAAATTTGACCATGAGGATGTGGATTACTACAACCCATAGTATCACCTCTATTTTCAAAAATTTGAATATTATTTATATAAGAGAGTTCCGATAATGTTTTAAATTCATCTTGCCAAGTTTCTATTACTTTTACAATATTAGGAACAGACATTTTAGCAAGTGTTAATGAATGATTTGGAGAAAAACAAACTACTTTACAAATCCCTTGTTCTCCTTTTGCCTTTAGCAATCCGTTCGAATAATTAACAGGTTCGGTTTCTTCTTTTAAAGCAGCATAATCGTTTTTAAAAACAAAGGTAGAAGTATAGTTTGGATTTACCTCTTTGCTAGCACGTTCGTTACCAGGACACAAATAGCAAGATTCATCATAATCTTGTGTAATTTCGGGAACTTGATCTTCAACTTTACCTTGCCAAGGACGTTTTGTTCTGTGTGGAGAAACTAAAACTTCTTCGCCTGTTAAAATATTTTCTCTAATGTGTGGTTCTTTAAAAATATCCATTTTATAGTGCTATTGTTCGTTTTTTAAATTTTCTTCCCATTTCCATGAAGACGCGATCATTTCATCAATGCCGTGTTTACATTTCCAGTTTAATTTTTCTTCAGCTAGTGTAGTATCAGCGTATAGTTTTTCTACATCTCCAGGCCTTCTTTTAACAATTTTATAGTTTAAAGAAGTGTTTGTAGTTTTTTCAAAAGATTTAATAATTTCTAAAACAGAATACCCATTTCCTGTACCTAAATTATAAATCTCTAGAGGTTTCTCTTGCTCTTTGTTTAGTAGTCTTTGTAAAGCTTTTAAGTGGGCTTCTGCTAAATCAACTACATGAATGTAATCTCTTACAGGAGTTCCGTCTTTAGTATCATAGTCATTTCCAAAAACATGTAATTCTTCTCTAATTCCTGCAGCCGTTTGCGTAATATATGGCATTAAATTATTGGGGATTCCATTTGGTAATTCTCCTAAAAAACCAGATTCATGTGCTCCAATAGGGTTAAAATATCGTAAAGATATTGCAGACAGGTTAGAAGATGTTTTTACAAGATCCTCTAGTATTTCTTCAGCAATTTTTTTTGTATTGCCATAAGGAGAGAAAGGGCGTTGTACCTCATTTTTCTCTGTTATTGGTAATTTTTCAGGAGCACCATAAACTGTAGCAGAAGAAGAAAAAATAAAATTAGTAATGCCTTCTTCAATTTGAAATTCAAGAATATTTATTAATGACAACAGATTATTCCTGTAGTACATTAATGGTTCTTTTACAGATTCAGCTACAGCTTTAAATGCGGCAAAATGAATAACAGCCACTGCATCATTATGTTTTTTGAATATAGATTTTGTTTTTTCTATATCTTTTAAATCAATGTGTTCAAAAGAAGGACAGACTCCAGTTATTTTGGTTATTCGTTCTAACGTTTTTTTATTAGAATTAGAAAGATCATCAATAATAACAACTTCAAAATTGTTTGAAATTAGTTCGACAACAGTATGCGAACCAATATAACCACAACCACCAGTAACAATTATTTTTTGTAACATAAATTAATTTTAATCTTTTGTTTTTAATGATATTCAACATGAGTTCCATTACTTGGACTCACTTCTATAGCGGATAAATCTATATCAAAAACCTTTTTATAAGCAGACGATATTTCTTTAATATACTCTTTTGTATACTCTTCATGTACTATGTTTATAGTACATCCACCAAAACCACCCCCCATCATACGAGCACCTAAAACATTTTCATGTTGTAAAGAAAAATCTACTAAAAAATCTAATTCACTACAACTTACATTATATAAGTGTCTTAAACCTTGATGAGAATTATACATTAAGGTTCCTAAAGATTTTAAATCTCCTTTTTTTAATTTTTCTACAGCTTCTTGAACGCGATTGTTTTCTGAAACAACATATTTACATCTATTATAAATAGTGTCGTTTAAATTGGATTTTAGATCTTCTAAAATGGGGATTGTAACTTCTCTTAAAGAAGAAATGTCAGGATATTTTTTTTGAATGATTTCTACTCCTATTTCACATTCTCTTCTCCTTTTATTATATTCACTAGTTGCTAGATTGTGAGAAATGTTGGTGTTTAATAGTAATATTTTATAAGGAAAAATATTAATGGGGATTAATTCGTATTCTAATGTTTTACAATCTATAAGAAGTGTATGTGCTTTTTTACTCATTACTACGGCAAATTGATCCATAATACCACATTTTGTGCCTACAAAATTATGTTCTGCATCTCTAGAGAGTTTAATTAAATCTTCTAAAGAAAACTTTAAATTAAATAAAGAATTTAAACCTAAAGCGATACCACATTCTAGAGCAGCTGAAGAACTGATACCAGCACCTATGGGAAGTTCACTTTCAATAATACAATCGAACCCTTCAATAACGGCGTTTTTATTTTGTAACTCTTTAATAACTCCAAGTATATAGTTTTCCCACTCTTCATTACTAATAACAACATTAGTAAGATCTATTTGTAAAAAAGCATTGTAACTTTTGCTATAAAGATTACATTGATCTATAGTGTTGTTTTTTCTAAAAGAGAAAAATATTTTTTTATCAATAGCGGTAGGTAAAACAAAACCATTATTGTAATCGGTATGCTCCCCTATAAAATTTATTCTACCTGGAGAAGAAACAGTTAGTTCTGTTTCAAAGTTTTCAAAATATGTTTTGTTAAGTGTCTTCAAATTAATTTTTTGAGTTCGCAATATAATTAAAAAATTATTAACGTAAAAAATACATTTATTTTATTTGGGGTAATTTTTAAATCCTGAAAAATAAATTTAACTACTTTTGGAAATAGAGACTAAGCCTAATTTTAAATTTATAAATAGTATGTGGGAAAATGATTATTACAGTATACACGATAAAATGTATATAGCTACTGATTGTATTATATTTGGTTTTGATGAAGGGGTTCTCAAATTACTAATATTTAAACGTAAAGTTCAACCTGACGAAGGAAAATTTTCATTAATAGGCAGTTTTGTTAAGTTAAATGAAAGTGTATCTAGTGCAGCTAATAGGGTTCTTGAAGAAACAACAGGATTAAAAAATGTGTTTATGCAAGAACTTAAAACCTATAATGCTGTTGATAGAGATTTAGGTTTTAGATGTATTTCTATAGGACAGTATGCATTAATACGTATTGAAGATTATGATAAGGATTTAGTTGAAAAATATGGAGCAATGTGGTACACTTTTGATGAGTTACCAGATCTAGTACTTGATCATAATTTAATGGTAAAAGATGCAATTGCAAGGTTAAGACGTAAGGCAAGATACCAACCTATAGGTTTCGAATTATTACCAGAGAAATTTACATTGCCTCAACTTCAAAGTCTATATGAAGCCATATACCAAAGAGAAATGGATTCTCGAAATTTCAGAAAAAAAGTGTTGTCTTTTGGAGTACTTATTAAGTTAGAAGAAAAGGATAAAACAAGTTCTAAAAAAGGAGCTTTTTATTACAAGTTTGATAATAAAAAATACAATGAACTCTTATCAAAAGGTATTAATTTTGAAGTTTAGTATTAAATAATCTATATGGATAAATTATTTCATAAAATAATAGAGCTTAAAGATGAAAGTATTCATTCTAAGCATGAACAGTTGGTAAATGGAATTATAAATGCCATTAATGATTCTATTTTAAATAAAGGAGATCGTTTGCCATCAATAAATAAAATGGTTAATGAATTAGGGTATGCTCGTAAAACAATTGTTCGAGCCTATGAAGATCTGAAAAGTAGAGGTTTAATCGAATCTAAAAACTTTAAAGGATATTACGTTTTAAATACAAACACGAAAGTGAAATTAAAGGTGGCTCTTTTATTGTATGCATTTCATTCTTTTCAAGAAGATTTTTATAATAAATTTAGAAATGAATTAGGAGAAAAGTATCATATAGATGTCTTTTTTCATCATAATAATATAGATATTTTTAAGAATATCGTTAACTCTATTTCTGGTAAGTATGGTATGTATGTAATAGCGCCAATACCAATAACAGAGGTGCAAAATATATTAAAACGTTTTTCTCCAGAAAAATTATTAATAATAGATAGATATATTGAACTACCTGATGAATTCTCATATATTTCACAAGAGTTTGAAATGGCTACTTTTTTATTGCTAGAAGAATTATTACCTGCTATTCAAAAGTATAATGAGATGATTTTATTGTATACAGATAAAGCAGATTTTCCTGTAGGAATAAAAAATGCTTTTGAACGGTTTACAAGGATCTATAAAATAAATGGAAAAATTGAAAAAGAATACGAACAAGATTTAGTTCAAGCTAATACTTTATATTTTACCATAAGAGATTCAGATTTATGGTTGCTACTTAGAGATTGTAAAAATAAAAATTATAGTGTAGGAAAAGATGTTGGAGTAATAGCACATAATGAAAATACAATTAAAGAAATTATTTCAGGCGGGATAACGACTATATCAACAGACTTTAAAAAAATGGGACTCGAAGCTGCTCAGCTTATTAAAAATCAATCTAAGACCCATAAAATAATTTCATTAGAAATAAAAAGGAGGAATTCTTTATAGTGTAATTTTACTAGTGTTATGTTGTTTTATTTTTAATTTTTGATATTTTTTTTTATCAAATTATTAATTATGTAATAATTAAATGTATATTTGCTTGTAGCATACTGTAGCACAGTTTGTTTTTTTAAATTGCTGAGATTAATCAAATCTTAGTTTTTTTATGAAAAAATTAATAAACGTAACATGTACGTTTATGTTTAATTTCTAACCTATAGATCAAGCTTATGAGTAAAAAAATAATGAAATTTATGTTGTTTACAACCATAATTTTTATTGGTTTTAAAACAAATGCACAATCTGTTTCAGGTACTGTGTCTGATAAAGACTTTCCATTACCTGGAGTTAATATTGTGGTAAAAGGAACACAAAATGGAACGACATCTGATCTTGATGGAAACTA
>CALISK010000258.1 GCA_938041625.1 uncultured Tenacibaculum sp.
GATTGGTTCTTTGCCATAAAGCTTTAGGAACTACACCAAACATAGCCCCACCATCTAACTTGAAATTACCTGTTTCAATAGGGTATATACGCATAGAAAACAAATATCTGAAATTTTAATGACTTCTATCGTTAATAATTTCGTAATATACATGTAAAACTGAGTATCCAATAATTTTTATTATACTCAGTTTAATTTTTCAGCCTTAATTATTATAATAATTATTTTTCTAAAAGATATCCAATTGCAAAATTAGCATGCCAATCAAAAAGAACTTTTTTACATTTTGTTTCTTCCAAAATTGATTTGTAAATATTTAATCCAGAAGACATTGCTCGTCCTTTTTCCTCTACTAATTTTGAATAACCATCTATATTAGTTAGTAATTGAGTATGTCTTTCTTCTTTATTTCGTAAAGGTTTAGCTAGCTTATATGGAAGTCCTCCCATAATAAAACAATATTCTCTTTTCTCTTTAGGAATTGATACAGCTAGTTCTTTTACTTTTTTTGACACTTCTTTATCATTTGTTCCCTTCTGATGATATTTACTTCCAAAAGTTTCAGCCGTTTTAAAATCATCTCCAAGTGCATAAGATATTTTAGTATTTCCAGAACCAATATCTACGACAAAGCTGTTTTTATAAAAATTTTGCGGTAAAATAGCCTTTAAACCATAAACTGACTCTTCTTTCAAGGAAACAACCTCAAATTGATGCTTTTGTTCTTTTAATTTATCTGCTATTGATTTTGTTAACTCGTCTTTAATAGCTCCTGAACTAATAACGGTGTATATATTTTCATTATCAACACCAAATTCAATTATCTTTTTTATGTTCTTTTTTAAATTTTGAAAAATTTGATCTGGTGTAGTCATTCCTTCAGAAATTAAGCTTTTACCATAACTAACCTGTTTCAATTCCCAATTTTTATTTGAATCTACTTCGATTATAAATAAATTAAATCCAGAAGTACCTAACTCAATCACTCCTTTTAAAACACCTTTATTTGGTTTTACGTGATTATAATTAAATTTAGAAACATTTTGATTTGCATTATTTTTATTCGTGTTTTTTTTACACGAGTAAAAAAACATTAAAAACATGACAATTGTAATTTTTAATAATCTCATTATGCTTCTTTTATGATCTAACTTAATATGGCAAATCTAAGATAAAACCTATTGTAAAATTAGCATCCCAATCAAAAATAACTGAGTTTGGTTTAGCACCATCATTAATTGCTTTAAAAATATTTAATCCTGAAGTTATTTTTTTTCCTTTTTTTGCTACTAATTTCTGATAATTAGAAACATCTTTATTCAATACTGTAAACCTTTCTTTTCCTTTCTTTAAAAATTTAGCCATGTTATAAGGAACCCCACCTATAATAAAACATTGAGTTCTTTTTTTTACAGGTATTGTTAACGCTAATTTATTTACTTCTTCATATACTCTATCATCCTCTATGTCTTTTTGAAAATATTTAGCTCCATAAGTTTCTCTTGCAATAATTTTTCCTTCTTCAATGTAAGAGATTTTAGTGTTTCCAGAACCTATATCTACTACAAAAGTTGTTTGTTCAAATCCTTTCGGTAATACTGATTTAAGAGCGTACTGACCTTCTTCTTCTGCTGTTACTGTATTAACAACATAACCTATCTTTTCTAATTCTTTCTTTATCAAATTAGTAACAGGTTCTTTATCTGCTCCAGAACTAACAACAAAATGTATGTTTTTAATATCTACTCCAAAATCTAAAATTCTTTGTATGTATGCTTTAAGTTTAGTGTTGACTTTTTTAGAATTTGTTAAACCTTCAATTATTAAACTTTTTCCAAATTCTTTACTTTTTAACTCCCAATTTTTCTCTTTATCTATTTCAATTATGAAAGAATTAAAACTTGATGCTCCAAGTTCTATTACTGCCTTCATTTTTCCATTAACTGGCTTTTGTTGCTCATAATTGAAAGTTGGTTTTCTTTTTTCTTTTTTAGCAGTTTGCTTAACTTCTGAAATTGAAACCTTTGCCTTTTCAGTTTGTTCCTTAGTTCCTTCTTTACAAGAAACACAAAAAATAGAACATACCAACAACACATTTAACAATATTCTTTTTTTCATGATTTTTAATTAAAAAATTTAAAAGGTGTAGTATTTATACTTTAAGATTTATGATTTTATTAAAACTTGAGAAATTTGGTTATATAAAGTAATAACACAGCTCGAAAGTTGTGTTATTCTTTAAATTACCATTTAACTAATCCCCCGATAGCTATAAGGCTTACTTTATTAAGGTTTAAGAAATCTTACGTTTTATAAAATAGAACTTCATCCCCCAACGAATTCTTTAGATGTAACAAAATTTCAGATTTCTTAATCATTTTCTTATTCCAAAGATATTTCTTCAATTCAAAAAAACACTTCAAAATTGTTTCATTAACAAAAAAAACAAAACACTGATTACATGACCCTTAAGATATTTTATTAACTTATGTTACATTTAATGTAACTTCATATATGATCTTAAAAAGAAAAATAGTGGTCGTTAAATTATAAAGACATAGCAATTAAAAGCAAAATAGTTTATTGGTAGAAATACTTTAATAATACAACAAAACCAATAAGTATGATAGGAGCCCAGACAGAAAATAAAAAACCGTTCAAATTGAACGGTTTTTTATTTTCTGTTTTAAATATGTTACTTATTTAATAATTACTTTCTCCACTTGTTCTTTACCATTCTTCTTAAATTGAACGATATAAACTCCTGAAGATAAATTGGAAACATCAATATAATTATGCATTACAGTTCCTAATTCTATTTGTTCACCACCTAAAGTACTAATAGAAAAGGTAGCACCATTAGCATTACTCAATCCAATGAATCCACTTTTTACAGGGTTTGCATTAATAAGTATACCTGTATTAGAAGTTTTTCTTTTATCATTACCTGTAGCTACAGTGTTTCGTGCACTTGTAATTATATTATATTTAAATAGTTCCCAAGCACCACGAGCTGCTCCTTTTACATTTAATACAGCAACATTTTTATTTTTGTTTTGAGGCATTTGAACATATTTACCTGTTAAAGCACTTTGTAAACCAAAAGTTTTGTTATTACCATTTACAGTAACCCATTTAAATTCTGAACCTTGAACACTTCCTGAATTTGATGTTGCAGCAATAGTGTTTCCAGAAACTACAAGATACTTATATCCAGAATTAAAGTTCTTTGCTTTTAATCTGATGTTTCCATTATTTCCTTTTTCTACTGTAAATCGTTCCCATTCTCTTTCTGCCAGTTGATTTGCTTTCAAAATACCGTTTTCATTAAAACGTACAGATAAAAAATCAAATGTATTATTAAACCTTGGAGATTTTACAGGTTTAATTGAAATAATAGCCCCTATTGGAGCATTTGTGTTTCCTGTATCATCTTTTAAAATATATACTAACGAATCTACAGAAGTAACATTTCCTTTGTTATCTTCAATATCTACTTGAATAAAAATAGTAGATTGGTTATTATATTTTTGATATGGAACATTTTTTAAATCATTTGGATACCACACAAAAGGCTTTTGTGTTTTTGTACTAATTACTTTTCCATTAATGCTAAGTTTTGCTGATTTTACACCATCTGTATCAGTAGCATCGGCTTCAACTCTAAATGTTGCAGAAGCAACAAATCTTTTGTTTTTAGTAGGAAATATTAATGTAGATTTTGGGCCTTCACCAGTACCAGAACCACCAGTACCACGTTGATCCTTTTCTCCTAAATCTGCATCATTATCAGATCCTCCATCAGTATCTCCATTACCATTTCCTTGAAATTGAGATTGCTTAGATAACCAATCAAAATCCCATCCAGGTCCAATAGTATTACATCCATTAGAGCCAATATCTACACGACCAGGACAACCTGCTTCATCAGGAGCATCATTAGCTGGTCCATTTCCGCATTGAATATCGTTATAAGGAATATACCCGTATTTACCTTTATTCTTTTCTGCAACCCTAAAATCTACCCATTTTGGATGTTTACGTAATGCTAGACAGACTTCTTTTACACCAAAATCTTTACCGTTAATTTTTACGGTTTTTTTTGTAATTCCATGATCAAAAGCTGATCCGGTATCTGTAATACAAAAGCAAAGACCATTTGCTTTGTAGCTATCTTTCCAATTAGGTCGTGGATTAAATTGTGCGTAAGTAGGAAAAGAGAGTAGAAACAATAGTGCTAATAATAATAAATGTTTGATTTTCATTTTTTTTTGTTTTAGAGGTTTAATTAATTAACCTATGAACGAGACAGAAATTAAATTATTATTAATAACATATTTAATTTTTCTTTAATAATAATTAAAGGAAAAAATGAACCTCTACTCTTATCGTTATATTTGAAAACCTGGTTATATTAAAGCAATAATACAACTCGAAAGTTGTGTTATTATTTAAATAACTCTCTATATTTATAGTCTTTTTCTTAGGGAGTTAAGAAATCTTAATATTTTATAAAAACAAAAAAAATTATTCTTTTGAATTACATCAAAAAATCAAGATATTGTCGTTATGAATAAATCGACAATACAAATCTATTTTTATATAATAGTAATAATGTTTTCTTGTGGAAACCCAGATCCTAATCTTGATAAAACAGGAAAAGATGAATTAAAAACTTTTGAAATAGATAGAAAAATTAAGAAAAGTGATAAAAGTTTTCAAGATGTAATATATGTTCCTGTTTATTCAGATATTTATGTTGATGAACAAAATCATAAAACTTTATTATCTGCAACTTTAAGTATAAGGAATACTAGCTATACAGATTCTATTTTTATATCTAAAATTGATTATTTTAATACCCAAGGGGCTTTAGTAAGAAACTATTTAGAAAAAAATATTAGTATTCCTCCTATGGCTACTATAAATTATGTAATTGAAAAAGATGACGATACAGGTGGAAGTGGTGCTAATTTTATAGTAGAACTAAGCTCTAAAAATGATAAAGTAAAACCTTTAATTCAAGCTGTCATGATTGGACAAAATGGAAATAAAGCTTTTTCTTTTACAACAAACGGTCATTCAGTGATAAATAAAAAAACTCTGCAATAAGATTATTGCAGAGTTTTTTTATTTATTGAATTTCCTCTAGTTTTTTTATTAAAATAGTATCGTTTAGAATTATATTTCTTTGATTCTTTAATATATCAGAAGTTGATTTAGGAAAATGCTCTTTTGAGTTTATAACTTCATTATATTCACTTATAGACGCTTTTTCTCCTCTAATAGCTTCTTCCAACATTGATTCATCTGCGTTAGAGGAGAAAAAAACTTTTGTATCCATCCAAGCCCTGTGTATTAGTGCTTTGTTACTCCCTTCATTTTCTGGTAAAACTCCTAAACTCTCAATTTCCAATTTTAACTCATTTCCAAACCTCTTTCTTTCTTCTGCTTTTCTTTCAAATAAAGTTGTTAAAACATTACTCTTAGTATTTTCTGCTGCTGTTTTATATCCTTTTTCTGCATCGTAATTTTTTTCTAATAATCCATTTAATTGACTTGCTACTTCTTCTGTGTAATTGTACATATTATATTATTTTATATTGCAAGTATCTTCTTTTAAGATGTCTACTTTTTAACATCTTCTGTAACCATTATAAGCAGTCTTCTTATGATTGCTTTTGGTTTACAAATAAACCTAATAACAATATTGCTAAACCTATACCTAATGTGATATATGCATTACTATTATTTTGAGTTTCAAATTCAGCGATACCAATATCTACTGATGACTCAGGTTTTATAAGTTCATAACCTCCGAATGTAAGGAAAGCTATACCTGTTATTATTAATATTATTTTTATTACTCTATTCATTCTTTTAAATTTTAAATTAATTACTACAGCATTAAAACTGATATCTAAGACCTAATGCAATATCTAAATCTACATTATCGTTGTAATTATCATTAAAACCTAGTTCTGGTCTTATGTCTAACGAAATTAGTAATGGTATTTTTAAATTATATTCAATACCTAAATCTGCGGTTATTAAAGCAAAAACACCATCATTATTAGGTGTATTAAAAGACCCTAATCCACCTCCAGCTCCTACATACCAATTAAAATTTTTATCTATTGGCTGAACCCATTGATATAAACCGACTAATTTAAAAGCATCAATGTTTTTAGAGTTTCTAAACCCTAAATCAAATTCTAATCTATTATTATCTACTAAATAATATTGGTAAGAAATCTCTGCTCCAAATCCATCATTATCACCAAGTCTAAAACCTATTGCATTCTTAGAAATACCTTGCGCCATTAAAGAAGTTGTTACCGATAGGAGAGTTCCCAATAATATTATTTTTATATGCTTCATATTTATTGTTATATTTAATTGATTGTTGTTACTATTTTTGTACACTACAAAATTAAAGAGAAGACCAATAGCAACTTAGCTCATATAAAATTGATGTTAGCTCATATACTTTTGGGTGAAAAAAAATTAACTAACTTTACACCTATAATGAAAACAATAAATGTAACGGCAAAAAGTACTGAAGGTACTGTTAAGCAAATTCAAGAAGTAATTGGAGGCACAATAATTGAAAGATGGGGAGAATATGTTTTAGAAGTAGATAATGAAAATGCCAAAGGAAAAATTACATTTATAACATTTGAATGGGGAGCAAGTGTTCTTGAATATGACATTACTTTTTTAGAGGATATTTCTTTAATTATGGACACATCTGAGTACAATCCTATACATTTCACTTATACTTCTGAAGGACATTGTTTTCATCGATTTGAAAAAGAAAATAAAAAGAGAAAGTTAGAACAATTTCAATCAGTTATTATTACAAGTAAAGATGGTGGTTATAATTATGGTTACTTCGAAAAAGATGTTAAAATACATATTCATTTAATTCAAGTGAGCAGAGTTTTATTTTTAAAGAAACGATTAAATGATGGTGCAATTTTAAACCAAAAATTATATAACGTATTTCACGACCAACAACATGAAAACGTGTTTTCGTATTTTGGTACTTACAATTTAAAATTAGCCAACCTTATTAAACAATTTGATAAGGTAAAGCAAAAAGGAATGATTAAAATGTTAATCAAAGAGGGTATTATTTATCAAATTTTATCTGAACATATTTTACAGCACAATAAAGATATTAAATTAAACAAAAAACCTAATTCTTCTCTATCTAAAACAGAGCTTAATATTGTTAGAAAAACTGCTACAAGAATACTTAAAAATGTTTCTTTAGATTATTCTGTTGAAGATTTAGCTTTAGAAAATGGATTAACACAAGCCAAACTTCAAGAAGGTTTTAAGTTATTATACACAAGAACCGTTACAGAATATATACGACATGTTCGATTAGAGAAAGCAAGGGATTTAATGAACTCTACAGAATTAAACATTTCGCAAATAGTTTATTCTATAGGTTTTAGTAGTAGAAGTTATTTTTCTAAAATATTTAAGAAAAAATACAACCTTAGTCCTAGTGAGTTTATAAAAAACAAACAAAATGCTGATATTAAAGTAGCTTAAAAAAAGTATTATAATAAAGGACTAAATATTTTTGCAAAACCTTCTAATAATTTTTGTTTTAAAGAGCGTTTTTTAAATGAGTCATAATCCAAAATTAAACAATTAACTCTGTTTTTCTTGAAATTATTACTAAGCTCTTTTGCTATTTCGTTATCATAAATTAAAGTATTCATTTCGTAATTATGCTCAAAACTTCTATAATCAAAATTACCCGAACCTACAGAAGCAATTTCATCATCAACTATAATTAATTTACTATGCAGGAAGCCTTCTTGTAAAACACCTATTGTAACACCTGCACTTAATAAATCTTCAAAATTAGCATACATACTATACTTAGCAATAATATTATCGGTTTTTTTAGGTATAATCAACTGAACATCAACTCCTCTTAGCACTGCCATTTTAAGAGTTTCTAATAACATTTTGTTTGGTATAAAATACGGATTTTCAATACAAATACTTTTTTCAGCACAATCAATCATTGTTGTATATTGATAAAGAATAGACACATATTTTAAATCTGGGCCACCAACAACAACCTGAGCTAAAGACTCACCTGCTTTATTTTGTTTTGGTAAATATTTGTTCTCATTTAATAACTCTTTATTACTAGCAAAATAAAAATCTTTAATAAAAACTCGATGAAGATGATCTACTAATGGTCCTTTAACTTTAAGATGTATATCTTCCCAGAGACCAAGATCAGGGTTGTCTTCTATGTATTTATCTGAAATATTTACACCTCCTGTAAAACAAGTAATTCCATCTATAATTATTATCTTTCTATGATTTCTATAGTTAATTGTTGTTAATAAACTTTTCATATTTAAAGGTAAAATAGAAAAAACATCAACGCCTATTTCCTTTAATTTTTCAATAGTTCTTTTTTTCAAATTATTACTTCCAAGTGCATCATAAAGTAACCTTACCTCTACACCTTCATTAATTTTTAGTGCAAACAAATTAATTAACTTATTCAGTAATACACCTTCTTCTATAAGATAATATTGAATATGTATAAACTTTTCTGCAATTTCAAGGGTTTTAAAAATCTCTTCAAAAGTATCTTTTCCATTTTTAAGGAGATTAATTCTGTTACCTTCAACAGCAGGAAATCCAGAACTTTTACTCATTAAAACTTCTAGTTTTTTAATCTTTTCTAAATCAAAATTCTTCGAAAAACCATCATCAGTCTTTTCTCTTTTGTGTTTAAAATCATATAAACTTCTTTTTGTAGAAAAGTTTAATTGAAAAAACTTAAATTTTCTCCTATTTATTCCTAAAACAACATAAAAGAGCACTCCTAAGATGGGAATTGTTATTATAATTAAGACCCAACTCAAAGATCTTATAGGACTATTACCATATAATAGAACGCTAAAAATAGCTCCTAAAACAATTATTACATAAATTACAAAAAGTGTTATTATCATTAAGATATAATTTCTTGAATTTTAAATTTAGCTGTATATGGTTTAGATATAATATGATTTATTTCATCTGGTTTTGCATCTCTATTAAGCCAAATATTCTTGAAGATTTCAGGAATTTGCAATGGCATAAATTCATATAAACTATTTTCAGAATTTAATATTCCTTTTGTTTTTGTGTTAACCACAGTACATGTTATAAATCCATCTTTTAAAACATTATAAATTCCGGCTATATAAAATGGAGTTATATCTTCTTTTTCTACTAAATAATTTATAATGTTATTCTCATTTAAATAATGTGTATAAAAGCCTGTTACTATAATTAAACAACGTCTTTTTTCTAACGCTTCTTTGAATAAAACATTTTTGCAAATTTCCTTTTTATTTACATGTAACGTATTTCTTAATCGTTGAAATTTACGCCAATCTCCATCGAAATTTTGAGGTAATATTCCCCAAATTCCTTCCGATATTAAATTAGATTCTTCTATTGTAATGACTGAAAGAGATTGCTCTTTATTTCCATCTATTTTTAGTTTAGGTTTATATAAAGATGGATACTTAAAACTTAAACCAAATTTTTCTCTCAAGAGAGAGATATTTGCTCTATTAGATAAACTATAATTCATATAACTATTTTCTTAAATAAGAACTCCAAAAACAACTACTACTATAAACCCTATTGCTAACGTAGTAACTACAATATGTAAAATGGAATAATTAACTTCTGTATTTTCAAAAGCATAATTTCTGTTCTTACTTTTAGCCTTTTTTTTAATGACTAAAAATTTTTCTTCATTTTTTCTCATAATAGTTTGATTTTTAAAAGTTAGCATAAATCAAAATTATAGTAATTTTTAAATGTGCATTGATTCATTTGAAATGGATATTAACTCATTTCATAAAAACATAAAACTTTGTATTTGAGTTAACATCCATTTCAAATGAGCAAATATGTAAGAAGTACTTACTATAATTTTGTACCATCAATTAGTATTAACTTTTAAACTAAATAATATGTTACGATGGTCAGTTATATTTATAATAATAGCAATAATAGCAGGAGTTTTAGGTTTTACAGGTATTGCAGGAGCTGCAACAGGTATTGCTAAAATTCTATTTTTAATTTTTATAATCCTTTTTCTCTTTTCTCTTTTAAGAGGTAGGGTAAAAAAAATATAATACACTCTTTCTCTAGCTAAGCAACATTTTATTGATCATTTTCTTTATGTAAATGAGTTAACATTAAAACGAAATGAACAAAAGAAGCTTTTAAAATCAATCTAATTTTGTGCTAAGCAAAACAAATAAAATTATTAATCATTAAAAACTTTATACAATGAAAAATCTAATAATAGGTATCTTAATATTAACAGGAACAAATTTTTACGCTCAATCAGACAAAATGATTACTTCTAAAGTAAAGAAGGAAATAAAAGTAAATAACAAAGGGGAGCTTTACACTACAAAGGTTAAAGTAGAAACTAAAAAAGTGAAATACACTAAAATGAACCCTAATCAAAAGCATCAACTAAACCAAGCCAGAATAAAATCACCTGTAACTGTTACAAAAACAATCATGATTGACAATGATAATGACCCTTTTTATGATGATTCAATAAAAATAAAATACTATAAATATAAAGGGAAAAAATATAATTTCTCAACCAACGAAGATGGGCTTTTAATTAGTAAAAATGATGAATCAAACAAAGCTATTAAGTCTAAAAACAATAATTATTACATAATTCACGGTACCGAATTAAATGGTGTTGGTTATTTTAATGAAGAAAATGACTTTGTAGTTGAATATTACGATCAAGTTATTGGAGACACTGAATTAGCCGTTTTTGAAGACTTAAAAATGTAATACAAACAACACCAAATAATTATTAACAGCAAAACAATTAAAACGTATGGATATTAATAAAATAATAGAAATTTTAGAGGAGTTAGGAAAAGCTGCAAGTTATGCAATAAACCACTAGTACTAATATTTTTTACACAAATGAAGTAATAATTCACTTTTTACTTGAATTATACAATTATAAACTTTTAAATACAAAAACATGAATTACTTAAACATAAACTCAGAAGAAACATTACCAATAGCAAAAGAATTAAATCAATTATTAGCCGATTACCATATATACTATCAAAAGCTAAGAAATTTTCACTGGAATGTAACTGGAAAAAACTTTTTTGAACTCCACAATAAATTTGAAGAATTATATGGGGATGCAAGAGTGAAAATTGACGAAATAGCAGAAAGAATTTTAACACTAAAATATCATCCAGTTAGTAAGTATAGCATATACCTAAAGGTTTCTAATATAAATGAAGAGTCTCCATTACAATCAGATAGCGATATGGTTTCATCAATATTGGAAGATCATAAAATTATCTTACAACAAATGTCTAAAATTATTAATGTAGCCGAACTTGCAAAAGATGAAGGTACTATTGATATGATTGGTGGATTTATTGCTGAGCTTGAGAAGAAAAGTTGGATGCTAAACGCATGGTCTAAAAAAACAACAGAAAAATTAGAATCTGTTTTTGTTGCATAATTTTTAGTTCAACAAAACAACTTGTTAAATTAATTAAAAGATAATATATCATGAATAAGAATAGTACATTACAACAAATTAAAAATTCTCTCGAAACATATTGGAATAACCTTATCGATCAAACTCCAAAGGTTATTCTTGCTATTCTAATCATGATAATAGGTTTTTTAATCTCTAATTTGATTACAAATTTTTTTAGAAAAACGGTATCATCTAAAACAAATGATCCTTTAATGACTAATTTTTTAAGTAAAACTATAAAATATGGTTTCATTATTCTTATTGCTATCTTCTCTTTAAAAATTGCTGGTTTAGGTTACATAGCTACTGGTATTTTAACAGCAGCAAGTGCATCAGCAATTATTATTGGTTTTGCTTTTAAAGATATTGGTGAAAATTTTATTTCTGGTGTTATATTATCTTTTAACAGACCTTTTAATATAAATGATACGGTATTGATTGGTGATATTTTTGGAAAAGTAAAAAGTATGGAATTTCGTCATTCAAAATTAAAAACCTTTGATGGTAGAGATGTATACATCCCTAATAGTGATATCATTAAAAAACCTGTATATAATTACACAGAAGATGGCTTTTATCGCTTAGATTTTAAGGTTGGAATAGATTATAACGACGATATAGAATTAGCTAAAAAAGTTATTAATGATGCAGTAATTAAAACATCTGGGGTTATAAATACAAAAGAACATCAGTCTTTTGTTACTGTAGATTCTTTAGGAGTCAGTACCATAGATCTTAAAGTGTTTTTTTGGACAAAAACACTCGAATATAAACGTGGTGCTACTGACATAAAAAGTGATGTTATTAAGAATGTAAAAGAAAAAATTATTAAAAACGGTATAAACATGCCTGCTAATATTACTGAAATAAAAATGTATGATTCGCAGAAAGATATTCCTGTAACCTTATAAACAATTAATATATTTTCTTCTTAAAATAAAACCCTAAAAACCAAATGATTTTCAGGGTTTTATAGACAAATAACAGATTTAAAACAGTGTTTTTATTTCTGCTCAAAAGAATTTAACAAACTCTTTTAAATCATTATTCATTAGAATTTCCTTGTAACAATTTATTTTTTAATTCACTACTTATTGATATATATTCAATAAACTCATTATTATCAAATTCAGTTTCATTTTTATCATTCATTTTTGCTTGCTTATTTTCTATCGTTAGAAAATTTTTCCCTTTTTTAGAAAAATAAAGAGTGAATATACTATGACTTTCAGTTTTTATATCTGAAATAGGTTGTAATTCATCGAAACTATTTTGATTAGAACTTTCAAGGTTCGCTTTCATTTCTTCTGGTTTTTCAATAAAATTAAAAGCTGGCAACTCTTTTTCTTCAAACCATTTATTATCAATTTCACAGAAAGGAGATTTAGCAGTAATGTATGTTACAAACATTGAAATTACTAGAACAATTAAAAATTCAATACCCCAAATGACTGTTAGAAATGTACCACTTACGGTAGCTCCTCTAAGCCCCCAAGTTCCTATTCCATTAATTTCAGAAATTAATTCAAAAAGAACACCTGGGTTAAAAGCAAGTTCTAAAACTTGAAAAAATTTAATATTACTTGTAGTTATACCTAATCTAGAATTACCATAACTTTCTCCAGCATTAATAACTAAATCAACCCATATTACCCATGAAAAATATAACGCAACTACAGATCCTAATGCTCCAAAGACTAAAGCTAACATAGAGTTTCTTACTTTTCCTTTTTTTATTGTAATTAAACTAATTGCAGTTGCAACTATAAAACCAAACCCGATTGTTATAAAAAAATTGATGTAAATAAAAGGAATATACCAAACAAGGTAAGTATATATCAATGCCAAAATTGGAAGAACAATAGCAGAAGTTAAAATAAAATATATAAAAGATGAAAGAGAAAACTTTCCTGATGCTTGGTAATACTTTGACATTTTTGATTGATTTTAATGATTAGTTTAAATAAACTAGATCTCGCAAATCTAATAAAAAATCACTTTTAAATATTATATTTTTAATTTTCAAATCAATACAACTATTGGTCTAGATCTATGATTTGGTTCTTTATAAAAGTAAAAACCTTGTAAGTCTTTCGATTTACAAGGTTTTAGAGGTGTCGAGCGGATTCGAACCGCTGTAGATGGTGTTGCAGACCACTGCCTAGCCACTCGGCCACGACACCCATTGTGAGAATGCAAATTTAAGCTTTTTCTTATTTATTGCAAGTATTTTTTAACTTTTACGCTTTTCTGATAAAACAATAGTTACTTCACCTACATTTCCTCCTATTGGAGGATTGATTTTTGAAACACTAACCTCCGCTTCATCAACTAGTTGTATCTCATTAAAAATTCTATTTAAAATTCTTTGAGCAACGTGTTCTAATAATTTAGAACGTACTGCCATCTCCTCTTTTGCTATTTTATTTAAGTGAACATAGTCTACAGTGTCATTTAAATCGTCAGATTCTGCCGATTTACTTAGGTTCGATTTCACCTCAACATCTACTCTATATTCAGAACCAATTTTAGCCTCTTCTTCTAAACAGCCATGATTCGTGTAAATCTTAATGTTATTAACTTTTATAATTCCCATTATTTTATTTCAAAATTTTTCTCCTTATTATTTAATTTCACTCTGTACTTACCTTTAGGAAGGTATGTTTTTTTGTTTTTAGCCTCTTTTAAAATTGCTTCTGAATTTTCTTTTTTATACCTTTTTAACCCTTCTTTATTAAAAGACACATCAAAAACAACCTCATTAAATCCTTTTAAAGCTTTTTGAGTTATTGAGTTCACCTTAGTATCTCCTGCATAAACGTCTATGGTAACACTCTTTTCATTTACTACGTAAAAAGGTATTTTTAGTTTTGGTGTATTTGCTTTAAACCATTTACTCCAAGAACTTCCCCAAGAATTACTTTTTCTAATACTTTCAATAGAAAAAATATTGTCTGAATTCGTATTCTTTACAAACTCTTGCAAAGGAGCAATATTGGCTTTGTATAAACTTCTTCCGTGGGTTCCTACAATTAAATGTTTTGCTTTTGGTTGAATTACCAAATCATGTACTGCTACATTTGGCAAGTCTTTTTCAAAAACTTCCCAAGAATTTCCTTTGTTTAATGAAACATACAATCCGTTATCTGTTCCCACGTATAAAATATTTTCATTTGAAGGATCTTCTTTAATTACATTTACTGATGATAAAGGAATGTTTGAGCCAATATTATTCCATGATTTACCATAATCCTCTGAAACATATACATACGTATTAAAATCATCAAAACGATATCCATTTAATGTAACATATACACGCTCTTTTTTATGTTTAGATGCAATTACTCTACTTATCCATAAATCTTTTGGTAATGAATTTGAAATAGCTTCCCAATTTCCACCTCCATTTTTTGTGATATGAACCAAACCATCATCTGATCCTACATAAATTAATCCGAATTGAAAAGGACTTTCACTTATACTCGTTAATGTACCGTATGCTACATTTCCTTTTTTTCCTCCCTTTGTTAAATCATCAGATATTGTTTCCCAGCTACCTCCTTTATTTAAAGATCTATGTAGTTTATTTCCTCCTAAATATAAAATATCTTGATTGTGTTTCGACAAATGAATGGGTGTTTGCCAATTAAATCGATACGGATTTTCACCTAAAGTATGTTTTGGTTGAATATAAGTACGTTTTCCTGTTTCTCTATTAATTCTAAAGTAATTTCCGAATTGATATCCTGTATAAACAATGTTTGAATTTCTATCATCTACCTGAACCTGCATTCCATCACCTCCCATAATAGATTGATAAGGATTTTTACCCGATTGTTTCCATGACTTATCTACTTTAGTAGTATGCTTTGCTGTCCAAACACCATTATCTTGCAATCCACCATACACATTATAAGGCGTTTGATTATCTGCATACACAGAATAGAACTGACCTACAGGAGGCGTATTTAATTTTAACCAACTTTCACCATCATCATAAGAAATATTTAAACCTCCGTCATTTCCTTCAACCAAATGACCTTTCACTTTTGAATTTACCCATAATGCTTGATGATCTGCATGTACATTTTCTTTACTAATAGAAACAAATGTTTTTCCTCCATCTTTCGATTTTAAAATAGGTACTCCTAATACATAAATTCCATTTTCATCTTGCGGATCTACACGTATTTCTCCAAAATAATATCCATATGAATAATACAAATCGTCTAAATATCCTTCATGTGTTTTTTTCCATGATTTTCCACCATTTGTAGTTTTAAAAACTTCAGCTCCAATTACAGGGGTATCAAACAATAATGAATTTGCATTTTCTAAGTATTTTGCTAAATCTATAGGCTTCACAGAACCAGCTCTCACCATTTGTTTTACATTTTCTGCTCTATACTTTTCTTGAAATCCATTTGTTTTTAAATATGAATTTAATTTTTTATCTGTTAACTTCAAAAAATCAGTTACAGACATTGTTTTAAAATCTTCCTTCGTTAATGCATTTGAAGACTCTTTTTTCTTTTTCTCTTTTTTTCGTCTAAACTGACTGTCATGAAAAGCATATACTGTATTTTCATTATAAACCGCTAAACCAATTCTACCTACTCCTTCTCCATTAGGAAAACCTGTATTATCGGTAATTTTTTTCCAAGTACTTCCTGCGTCCGTAGATTTATATATTGCTGAATTTTCTCCATCTCCATCAAAATTCCAAGCTTTGCGATCACGTTCCCATGATGCAGCATACAATACATTAAAATTGTTTGGAGCTTGTTGCACATCTATTATTCCTGTATTCTCATTAATAAATAATGCGTTAGTCCATGTTTTTCCTCCGTCTGTAGTTTTATAAATTCCTCTTTCCTTATTTGAAGAATATAAATGTCCTAAAACACCCACAATAACTTCATTTGAATTTTTAGGATTTATTAAAATTCTACCAATGTGATGTGAATCATGTAATCCAACATTTAGCCACGTTTTACCTTTATCTGTAGATTTTAAAATTCCGATTCCTGCATAAGAAGAACGAGATGAATTGTTTTCCCCTGTTCCTACCCAAATAGTTCCACTTTTCCAATCTATAGCAATATCACCAATATTCTGAGTAGGTGAATTATCTAACATAGGAATAAAAGTATTTCCATTATTTTTTGTGTACCATAAACCACCAGAAGCATACCCTACATAAAACTCATTGGTATTTTCAGGGTTTACATCTATATCTACAACTCTACCACTCATTACAGTAGGCCCTATATTTTCAAAGGAAATATTTTTGACTAAAGAAGATTTACTTAATTTCTGTTTTTGTTGTAGTGCTTTTTGAACACTTACAGACGAAGTAGGTACTTGTTGTGCAAGGATCGTCGTAGCTGATATAAACAGCCCAAGGAATATTTTTTTCATGGATTTGGTTTGACTAAATATAATCTCAAAAATAAAAAATAGTTTCCACTTTAATCCCAAAGTAATAATCAAGTCTTTAATTCCTCAAAGCCTACCTATAAATTAAAAGTGCTTTTTTCGGAAGCATACCTTATACTTTTGGGTAAAGGTTGTTGTTTTTTGATTAGATTTGTGTAAAACAAGCCTCTATGAATATTTTTATTTTATCTGTTAGTGAGAATATTTATTCTACGAAACGCATTTACGATGAAGCTGTTAAACGTGGACATAATGTTAGCATTATAAATCACCTACGATGCTCTATAAAATTAAGCAATGGTAAACGTCAAATTATGTATCATGGTGAAAACATAATTGACGAACCAGATGTAATTATTCCTAGAATTGGTGCCTCTGCTACCAGACATGGTGCTGCTGTTGTTAAAGAATTTGAAATGAATGACGTATATAGTACTGCCAGGTCGTTGGGTATTTTAAGAGCTCAGAATAAAGTTCGTACACTACAAATAATGAATCGAAAAACGATTCCTATTCCGGATACTGTTTTTTCGGTTAATCCTGAAAATATTAAAGAACAAATAGAGTTACTTGGTGGCGCTCCTGTTATTATAAAACTTCAGGAAGGTACCCAAGGTATGGGAGTAATGTTAGCAGAAAGTAAAAAATCTGCTAAATCTATTATTGATACTTTTTATAGAATGAACATGAGTATTTTGTTACAAGAGTTTATAAAAGAAAGTAATAGTGAAGATATACGAATTTTTGTAGCTGGCGATAAAGTAATTTCTTCAATGAAACGAAAAGGTTTAGAAGATGATTTTAGATCAAACATTCATAGAGGAGGAACTGGTTTTAAAGCAGATATAAGTGATAAAGAAAAAACAATGGCTATTAAAGCCACTAATTACTTAGGTTTACCAATTGCTGGTGTAGATTTAATTAGATCTAAAAGAGGACCTCTTTTAATAGAAGTAAATTCTACTCCTGGTTTACAAGGTATAGAAGCGTATACAAAAGTAAATGTGGCTGAAGGAATTATAAAATATATAGAAAAAAAATGTTCAACACGGATTTTAAGAACAAAGAGATAATTGTAAGAGGAGAAAGAATTGGTTTAGGAGAATCTAAGCTAATTAAAATTCCTGTTGATAGATTACCAACTGGAACTTTAATAGAAATTCCTATTTATGTTTTTAATGGACAAGAATTAGGCCCTACTATTTTATTACAAGGTGGTTTACATGGCGATGAAATTAATAGTATAGAATTGGTTCGAAGAATGCTTATCGACAAATCGTACAAAATTCATAGAGGTTGTGTAATTGTGGTTCCTTTGCTTAATATTTTTGGCTTTTTAGATTTTTCTAGAGAGATGCATGGAAAAGATGTAAATCGTAGTTTTCCTGGTTCTAGAAAAGGTTCATTAGCAAGCAGATTAGCTTACTATTTAATGAAAGAAATTATTAAAAATGTAGATTTTGCTATTGATTATCATACAGGTGGTGCGCAAAGAAGTAATTATGCACAAATACGATACACACCTCAAGATGAAAGAGGAAAGTTATTAAGCGATATTTTTAATACTCCTTTTAAATTTGGTTCTAAATTAATACCTAAATCATTTAGAAATGAATGTTTTAAAAACAACATACCTGTCATTGTTTATGAAGCGGGTGAATCTTTACGTCTTGATGAGTTTGCTATTCAACAAGGAATTTATGGAACTTTAAGAGTCTTAAAACATTTTAAAATGATTGACAGTGATGTTATCATTCCTGAAAACAAAAAATCTATAGAAATAACCAAAAGGAGTTGGCTAAGAGCTAAAGCTGCAGGTATTTTTAATGCAAAAATAAAAAATGGTTCCTCTGTAAAAAAAGGAGAAATTATTGGTTTTATAATGGACACTTATGGAGAAACTAAATTTCCTATAAAAGCACCTAAAGACGGTTATATAATTACTAAAAATAATTTTCCTGTTGTAAATTTAGGCGATCCTTTATTTAACATAGGTTCTTAAACATTTGTTAAAATCATTATTTTTTTGTTAATTTATTATCAACTTAACAATCAAAAACAAAGATCATGACTGACATTATTATTAGTTTACTCACAGGAGCTGTAGGTGGAAACCTTGCTGGCGCTTTATTAAAGAAATTTTCATTAGGAACTCTTTGGAACTCTGTGGTAGGTATTTTAGGCGGAGCATTAGGAGGTCAACTTCTTGGAATGCTAGGTTTAGATCTTGGAGGAATTGTAGGCAGTTTAGCTGGTGGAGCTACTGGTGGTGGAGCTTTAATGGCCATTGTAGGTCTTATTAAAAATGCAATGAACAAATGAAGGTTTAAAAAAACGAATCTATTACTATACTACAAAAGCACTTAAATATTTAAGTGCTTTTCTTATTTAAACAATCATTAACGTACCTTTGTTCTTCATTAGAAGTAAATTATTTTATTTCTGTATACACATTTATGACGTTTGAAT
>CALISK010000259.1 GCA_938041625.1 uncultured Tenacibaculum sp.
AAACTTTTGTAGCTTCTAAGTATAATAAAATAACTTCTAAAAATCATAGTATAAGACTTGTTCTTGTGGGAAAAATAGAAGAAGCTTTTGCTACTTTATTTGCTTAGTTTTTTAAAATTACTGAGCATTACTAATCCCGTAAGTGTGCTTTTGTTGGTGTATTATTTTCCAAGTATTATCATGCCAAATAGCAGAACAACGAATACCTTCTTGCTTTCCTTTTTTATCTAAAATAATATCTACTATACATACTAATTTACCTTCTCCAAGAATTTGGTTATTAAAATTTTGAATAACATATTCTATCTTTTTTATGTCTTTTCTATAGTACTCATTAGTTTTAACATAGTTAGCTATTTCTAGTATTGAACTGGTAAAGTTTCTATTGTAAAAATATTTAGGTTCTTCTACAAGCATTTTTTTAAAATAATTTATTTCTTTTAAATCACCAGGGTCATTTGTTTTTTCCTTGTTTAAGGAAGTTAAAAAAGAAGAGATATATGTTTTTTCATAGTCATTAAAAGTAATAATGTTTGAAAACGATTCTATTTTTGAATTAGAAAGTAATTGTTTTATATAGTTATCTAAGATGATAGTTGGGTTAGTTATACAAGTTTTTTTCTTGTCTTTAGGAAGTGAAAACATCTTTTTCTTTTCTTCTACTGGATAAGGAGCAGCAGCGACTTGAGGATAAAAAGAATCTTCTTTAATCCATTCATTAGGAATGAATCTTTCTATGTTTTTTCTTTTATTTATTAATGTGTAGAAACTAGGGTGTATCTTATTAATACTCCATTTGTTGTTGTGTTCTGTAACCTCAATTTGTATTGCTATAATTTCGGTTTTACTTTTAAAAGTAAGGTAAAGTGTGTATTCAGGATTTAAACTTCCTTTGAAGAAATAGGTTTTATGATATTTAAAATTAGGGGATTTTAAATTGTGATCATTAGCTGATTTGGTTAGTGTTTTCCATTTTTCATAAAATTCTTTTGTGTAAAAAGGAGCGTTTTTTATGTCTTTTTTATTTAAAAACAATTCACCAATATATGTTCCAAAAGAATTAGGATCTGTTATGCATTGTTCTTGAGTGTGAGTGATTTGTGAGAAATGAAAACAAACAAATAATAATATTACATTTAATTTTTTCATAAGTTTTTTTAAAACTAATAATATAAGGGTTTGTAGTAATAGTAACTTTATATTTAATAGGATAGTATATTTATCTCTTTATTAAAATTTCATTTTTTTGAAACCCTTTTTGTTTTTTATCGTTTTTAAGTGTAAATCAATACAACTAAATTGTCAAAAGAAATCAATCTATTAATTAAACAATGTAAAAAAGGGAATAGAAAAGCCCAAATGCATTTGTATGATAGTTATTGCGAAGTAATGTATACAATTGCTTGTAGGTATTTACCTAATGAAGATGCTAAAGAAGCAATGCAAGAGAGTTTTTTAAAAGCATTTCTAAATATTAGAAATTTTGAAAACATAAAAACCTTTGGAACTTGGTTAAAAATAATTGTTATTAATCAGTGTATAGATGAATTAAAAAGGAAAAAATTAGAAATAGTTTTCATAGAGAATCACTCTTTAAAAATTGTTGATGATGAAGACTGGTTGTTTGATGAAGAAATTACAAAGATCCAAATTATTGAAGCAATAAACCAATTACCAATTAAGTATCAATTAGTAGTTAAACTATATTTAATAGAAGGATATGATCACACAGAAATTTCTGAAATTTTAGAAATAGCGGTAAAAACATCACGAACACAATTGAGAAGAGGTAAGTTACAGTTAAGAGAATTATTAAAAGAACAATTAAATGAAGCAAGATATTAGAGAATTGTTTAAGGAAGATGTAGCTATAAATAAGTTGGCAGATAATCATAGGGGAGAGTTTTTAAAGAAACTAAAAAAACAATCATCAAAAAAACGATATAGAAATATTATAGGTATTGTAGCTTCCTTTTTTTTATTGTTTTCGCTTAGTTTATGGTTTTTTATCAACAAAAAGGAAATTGAAAAAAAAGCCCCCTCTTTACTATTGCAAGTACAAAAAATTGAAAAAGAATATTTGGATAATATAAATAAAGAATGGACAAAGTTTTTAGAATTAACAGAAGATAAAAAATTGATTTCTGTGTATGAGAAGAAGTTAAATAGGTTGTCTAATAACTACAGAAAACTTACGAATGAGTTTATGAATAATTCTAATAATATTAATGTTTTAGAAAAATTGATTGCAAATCTTCAACAACGATTACAAACATTAAAAGATATTCAAAATCATATAAAAAGTATAAATCAAAAAAATATAACCTATGAAACAATTATTCTTTAGTATAAGCTTGTTCTTAATATCTATTTGTGTTTTTTCACAAACAAAAATTCTTTTTAAAAAAAGTTTTGAAGTAAGTTCTATTGATATAATAGAATTAAATGTAAAAAATATTCCATTAGATATTAATGAATCAAACGATAGTAAAGTTCATATTAATTTTGAATTAAAATTTAAGAATTATAAGGAAGAAGAGATAGATTCTATAATAGCTTTATTTCAATTTAGTTCTAGAAAATTAGAAAAGAGAATAGTGTGTGATTTTAGTAGTAAAAAAGAGGTTTCAAAACTAAAATACGATCTTAATAGTCCTAAATCGAAAGAGATTTCAAATCATTTTGAAAAAAATATTAAGCAATGGTTAACGTTTAGAAAATCTATTAAAACAAAAGCCGAAATCCTTGAGGATTATAATAAAAATTTAATGAAAGAATATTTTCATGAATTAAAAAAGAAAGCAAAAGAGAGTGAAAAGGGGAAGATTTTAGAATTATCATTTTTAGTGTCAATTCCAAATAAATTGAGGAATAATTTAAGATTTAAGGCGCTGCAATCTAAGATGAATTTTTCAAATTTATATTTAAAAAACCTAGATGGATTTGTTGATGATAGCTATTTGAAAATTAGAAGTATAGAAGGTTCTAATTTGTTGTGCCATAATGGAAGTGTTTTACTTGGAGAAGTAGAAAATTCTATTGTTAAAGTTAGGAGTGTTTCTGGAGTTATAATTGGAGGTATTTCTAATTCTAATTTAATTACTGAAAATACGGATGTACAGATAGGTGAGATTGAAGCGAGAGTTGATGTTAAAGATTACAACAGTAAAATATTTTTATACAATTTTTCAAATGACTTTAAAACATTTGACTTTAAAGGAGAATATTCAACAGTCAATTTTTATAAACCTAAAAATGATTTTACATTAAAAGTTTATGGTCATTCAACAGTTTTTAAATATGGGGAAGTTGAACAAAAACATGAAATAAAAAACAAAAATAAATTAATGTTTAAAATGAAAAGAAAACTCACTAAAAATTTTGAAGGTAACATTAATTTTAACTTAGTGAATTCAAAATTTAATTTACCAGATTTTGTTATAAAAAAGAAATAAAATGGGGGATTCAACTGAAAAAGAATGAAAAAGCGAGAATAACACTCTCGCTTTCTTTTTTATATAAAACCTAATGTAGAAAACTTGTTGTTTAAAACTTTTGAGTTTTCAATATGCAGCCATTTATCTAAAATGGTCGCATAAACCT
>CALISK010000260.1 GCA_938041625.1 uncultured Tenacibaculum sp.
ATTATTAGGAAATGCTTTCGTTCTTTGTAAATTAATAGCACTTTTACTTTTATCTAATTTATAATTTCCTTGATTTCTACTTGCTAATCTATCAATTACACCATGCGCATCTCTCATAAAAAAATCAGTAGCATCTACTAAATAACTCCCGTTTTTATGTTCTTTTATTTTAAAACCAAACAAAACTGATTTAGCAAATGCTTCTTTTACGGATTGCTTTTCTTCAATATTCTCGGTATTTGCTCTGTAATCTTGGTTGGGCTGAGTTAACAATAATTTATTTCCTGCTTTTTGAAATTTCACCACTACTCCACCACCTAACTGACCTCTATCTAAACCAATATCATTAGATCCCAAACCTTCAGAAAGTGCATTTACATATAAAAAATCTGTATCTAATGCTGTTATTTCTAAAAATAACTTGTCTGTATTTTCATCATAATAAAAAGGAATATAGCCTTCATATTTAGTAATCCCTTTTTTATCAATAAAAAACTGACTAAATACATTAAAAGACACTAAAAAAAGTGCAAAAAAAGCAATGAGTCCTTTCATTTTAACATTTATGTGCATGTTTTGTTGCGTTGATTTAGCAATAAAGTTAGTAAATAAATCACAGATAGAATGCTTGTAATAACATTCTCAAATTAGCTAAAACCATCAATAAATTATACACGGTATTGTATCCTAGCTATTTTATACTTTCTTCAATCCATTTTTTATAAAAGCTAATACGAGCATAATATTCAGTTACCCCATAAACACCTTTTTTTCCACTATTACTTTGTTGATTTGAACTAACCCTACAATATATCTCATAGTTTCTAAATCAATAAAAGCAGGTCCACCAATATCACCAGCCCCACTTATTCCTTCTAATTCTGTAGTATTTTCTGATTGTGGATGATCAAAACCAAAAATTTTCCATTGATCCTCTACTTCATCTATTCTATTAGCTGTTGCTCGGGTAATTTTATTTCAATCTTGAGAACCTGTTAATACAGTTCTGAAATATCCTCTACCTACAATGGTAATTTGTTTTCCTTTTTCGTTTTGTTTATCGTATAATTTTGCAAAAAGAACATTGGTTATACTTCCTTTAATTTGAATTAAGGCCATATCATTTTCTATAGCTGTATTACTTATTTTAAATTTTGGATGTAAAATTACTTTTTCTACCTCATATTGTTTATGAGCAATACTTACTTGAGGTGTTTTTCCATTTTCTAATTCTTTCTTTAATATAATAGTTGCGTGTGCTGCCGTTACAGTCCAATTTTCTTTAATTAGTGTTTCCTCACCATCAGGTAAATGTCAGGTTTGAGGATGTTTTTTTCCAAATTCAATAAATCGTTCATCGGGTACATCGTGACGTACTATTAAACTCATTAATAAAAATGACATAATTAAAACAATAGCATTAAGGTTACTTTTTTCATGATATCTCGATTTAAATTTTAAAAACCAAAACTAAAATATCTTTCCTTTTTTATGTTAATTATAAGATTGATGAGCGTTAATTGAAGGTTAATGTGGGTTAAATTTTATGACTAACATTTGAGCTAAGAAATTGTTGCTTTGATTTTACCAGTGAGGATCTAAAGATTGTTTATGATCAACTGGACAGGTTCCAACCCCTATTGAACTTATAAACCAATGTTTTTTACAATAAAATTTATCACACTTTTTACAACAACCGGCCGCATCATAAAATTCTTTTTTAATTGCTTTTAAATTATAAGGCTTGCTGAATATTTTTTCTAATCTTTCTTTTCTTTCTATATCAATTTCATCTCCCAGGCCATTACTCCCACCAGGGCCTGAATAAATAAAATAAAAAGAATTAAAATCACGGTACTTTCTGTATGATTCTATCATTTCTTTTGACCAATATTCTATTTCTTTTGGATCTTTATTAGGAGAAACGATTTCTATTTTTGCTGTAGATTTTTTACATATTGAACATTCAGGATCAAGTCGATTAGATTCATTAGAATTACAACTCGTTAATGTCATTCCAATTAATAATAATATAATTAATTTATATAAGTTCATTTTTTATTAGAGATAACAAGCAGATTAGATTTAAACGCAAATAAAAATACTAAATCTTTTTTTTAAGTTATTTTTGCGAATATGATTACACATGAACAGCTAAAAAACATCGCAGAACGCGTTGCCAAGTTAAAAGGTTATTTAGGGATTGACAAGAAATTAATTGAAATTTCTAATGAAGAAGAAAAAACTGCCAATCCTAATTTTTGGAATAACCCTAAAGAAGCTGAAGTTTTAATGAAATCTTTACGGTTAAAGAAGAAATGGGTAAACGATTATAATGAAATTGTTTCTTTAAATGAAGATTTAAATGTTTTGTATGATTTTTATAAAGAAGGAGAGGTAGATGAAGAAGAAATTAACATTCAACATGAAAAAACGAGTTCTTTTTTAGAAAATATTGAATTTAAAAATATGCTTTCCGAAGAAGGCGATAATTTAAGTGCTGTTATTCAAATTACAGCGGGTGCTGGTGGTACAGAAAGTTGTGATTGGGCAGAAATGCTAATGCGTATGTATACGATGTGGGCAGAAAGACAAGGGTATAAATTAAAAACCTTAAACTACCAAAGTGGTGACGCTGCAGGAATAAAAACGGTTACTATTGAAATTGATGGAGATTATGCTTTTGGTTGGTTAAAAGGTGAAAACGGAGTGCATCGTTTAGTTCGTATTTCTCCTTTCGATAGTAACGCTAAACGTCATACTTCTTTTGCTTCTGTATACGTATATCCTGTTGCTGACGATTCTATTGAAATAGATGTAAATCCTGCTGATATTGAAATAACCACAGCGAGATCTAGTGGTGCTGGTGGGCAGAATGTAAATAAGGTAGAAACTAAAGTTCAATTATTACACAAACCTACTGGTATTCAAATTCAATGTTCTAATTCTCGTTCTCAACATGATAATAGAGCTACCGCTATGCAAATGCTAAAGTCTCAGTTATACGAAATTGAATTACAAAAACAACAAGCTGCTCGTGCTGATATTGAAGCTAATAAAATGAAAAATGAATGGGGAAGTCAAATTCGTAATTATGTAATGCATCCTTATAAATTAGTAAAAGATGTAAGAACAGCCCATGAAACTGGTAATGTAGATGCTGTTATGGATGGAAATATTAGCCCCTTTTTAAAGGCTTTTTTAATGATGATGGGGCAAAAAGAAAGTGAATAGGTAGTTAGTAGTTAGTAGTTAGTAGTTAGTAGTTAGTAGTTAGTAGTTAGTAAAATTAAAAAACTAGCTTTATTTAAAACCTTTAATAATAAAGAATGATAAAAATATACCATAATCCAAGATGCTCTAAATCTAGACAAGGGCTTGCCATATTAGAGAAAAATGGAGCTAATTTTACTATTGTAAAATATTTAGAAGAAAAAATCACTTTTGAAGAATTAAGTGAAATTATTTCACTTTTAGATATAAAACCACTCTCTCTTATTAGAAAAGGGGAACAAATTTGGAAAGATAATTTTAAAGGTAAAGAGTTAACCTACTCTGAAATAATTAATGCTATGGTTACGTATCCAAAGCTTATAGAAAGACCAATTGTAGTGAATAAAAACCAAGCAGTTATTGGTCGCCCTCCTGAAGATATTTTAAATATCATATAACACTACAACTAAATTTTTAGTTTTAACTAATTATATAGTTGTATTTAGTTTCTAATTAAGCTATATTTGTCTTCAACATAAATCTTAACAAATACTATGAAGAAAATATTAACTTATTTTACAATTATGCTGTTTATATCTCAAGTTACGACAGCTCAAAGAAACATGAAAATTCCAACTGATCCTTCTGT
>CALISK010000261.1 GCA_938041625.1 uncultured Tenacibaculum sp.
GGAGTAAATTCATGGAAAGAAACTTTAAATTTTTGTGATATTTCATGAATTAACTCACTATTCTTTAACAATTTTATTTTTATCGTTTTTATACCTGCATTTGCTCCTAGGTTAAGAACAGTGTTTTTTGGGGTAAAGGGATAATGAGATTTGTTTAGACCATCTATTCCTCCAGTTATATCTTCTTCATCTGGAGGCAATATTATAGGAGTTAAAACTCTTGAATTCAAATTAGAAAATATTTTTTTTGATTGAAATGAAACCGATGTTTCATAGATTCCATAATCTATTGTGTAACCTCTTCCTATTTTTATACCAGTTTGATTATCTAGACTAAATTCAAACCCAACTTTATCACTTATGAAATAATCAAAATTTTGAGGTTGATTAAATGATAATTCTTGGATTGTAGCTAAATGGTTACTTACTGTCGTATCTCTTTTTACAACAATAGTTATTTTTATCTTTCTATCATATTCTTGTGCTTTACTAGGAATATAATTTAAAAGAAACATTATAAAAGTGATCATTAATAGTTTTTTAAACATAGTATATTTTTTAATGTTATTGAAAACTAAATATAGATGGAAATTTCTATCACCTATAATATATGATCTTCATTTTTATAAATCTGAAGAGTCTTTTTTATTTTTAACATTCAGCTTTTCAATATAGTAAGACGGATTTAGATTTGTTTTAGCTTTAAAAGCTCTTAAAAAGGTTGTTACACTTTTATAGCCTATTTCTTCAGAAATAGCTTTAATGGTGTAAGATCTAAATCGGGTATCTTCTTTTAATTTTAACAATACATAATCAATACGTAATTCATTTAAATATTGATTAAAAGATTGTTTTTTAATTTCATTTAAAGCTTTTGACAAATAAGTTGTGTTTGTTTTTATTGCTTTCGCTGTAGTATATGAATTACATTCTTTTGATTTAAAAAACGCTGTTTTTTCTAATTTTGATAAATTATTTAATATTTCTTGAGCTTGTGTATTCTTAATTATTGATTTTGGCTTCTCTTTTAATGTTAATAAATGTTGTTCTTGAACCTCTTTTATAATTTCCTCAAATCGTTTTGCTTTGGCTTTATTTTTTTTTGAGTAGTAAAAAAACGAAAAAACAAGAATAGATAATAATATTACTACAAATGTTATTGCAGTTTTATTTTCAAATTTGATTTTATTATTTTGTATTTCTAATTCTTGATTAATATTTTGATACTTTTCTATATCATTATTATGAAGTAATTCTATTGTCTTATTTTTCTTCTTATTCTGTTCATGAACAATATTTATTATTCTTTGCTGAAAATCATTTTCGGTCTTTAAATCCTTTTCATTTTTAGCTATTTGAATTCGTAATTCATACATTTCCTCTAAAAGATTTACAGGATCTTTTTCTTCTATTGTTCTAAAATTATAGTTTAGTAATTCTATTGCTTTTTCATTCTCTTTTTTAGCTACATAACATTCAGCTAAATAATAATTTACTTGTGCTATATTTGTATAGCCCTTATATTTATGTTTTATATTTTCTTTTGCCTTTGTTAGATATTCTATAGCAGTTTCATAATTTCCTTTTAAATAACACACATGCCCTTTGCTTACCTGAAAATCAATAACATATGTTAGTGATTTTGATTTTTCTGCAAGTAGTACTCCTTTTTCATAAGTTAATAAAGCTTCATCTAATTGTCCTAATTCTTTTTGACATTCTCCCCTTCCTAAAAGTGCTGTAAATAATGTACTTTCATAAACCATTTTTTTTATTAGAGGTTTTTTTTCTAAAATATCTATAGTGGTATTAAAAACTGCTGAAGCTTCTTCATATCTTTTTAATAAAGTTCTAATATTAGCTATATTTGGTAGTGTAACAAACTCTAAATCTTTTCTTTTAATTTTTTGAGCATATTTTCGAGCCTTAATATATTGTTTCAAAGATCTATCAAGAAGATTAAGGTTAAAATAATTTCCTGCATTTAAAATAAGTCCTTTAATATGTTTCGCTGTGTCTTGTGAATTCACTGAAGCTTCAATAGCTGCATTTGTATACGCAATAGATTGTGGGTAATCAGATGTAACACTGTACATATGCCCTAATCGATAAGCTGCATAATAAAGGTGTTTATAGTTTTTATTTTCGATACTTCTTTGAAAAAATAATTTAGTATAAGCCAAATGCCTTATTGTATCACTAGGTAATGTACTTCTAATTAATTTTGTTATTTCCTTTATTGAATCTGAAGTCTTTATAAATGATTTTATTTCTTTAGACACTATAATAGAATCATTCTTTTTTTGATAATCTTGTGCGTAAATAGTTACTACAAAAAAGAAAAAAACTATAAATTTATACATATTCTCTAAAAATTATAATGATTTGCGAATTTCTTAGATTAACAAGTTTACACATAAAACACCTTTCTAAGGCATCTTTTAGATATAGAATTGATTTAGTTAGGTAAATAACTGTTTTTCTGCTAAGACAATTTGAAATTTGAAATCATTTTAAAATCAATTCTAGTTTCTTATATAACCTTCTTTCTTCTTTACTAAAACGTTCCCCTCCAAAACCTAAAAAAGAGCCTTCTTTAGATCTATTTGCTACTTTAAAAGCAATATATAACAACCAGTTTTTATATTCATTAAGAATTTGTTCTTCTTCCTTATCTCTAATAATCTCAATGGCTTTTTCACAATCACTTAATATAATTACAGATAATTGCTCTGTAGTTTTTACTTTATTATCATTAATAACGAACATTAAGTTATCTATATGCGATTTAAAATTCTTTAATCCATTACGAAAATCATCAGAATCTCCTGCAATTTCTTTTATTAGATTATTTTTTGGGAATTTTTCCTTTCCTGCTAAGATAGTTTTAATACTCTCCATCGTTTCTACACCAGAAGAGGCTATACTATCAGAACCAGCTCCTCCTATTAAAAAACCTATTCCTTGAGGTAAATAGGAAACAATCCTCCATTCTTCTTCTGTATATTTTTCTAAAAAGTTCATCCCTTTTAATTTTAAGTAATTAATATTAAAAAATAAAGCCACATAAATAATATTTAAGTGGCTTTATTAAAATATAAGTTAAATAAGATTATTCTACTTTCTGATCTAACAAATCAAAGAATTGATTTAATCTAGGTAAAATAATAATTTTCGTTCTTCTATTTTTTGATTTGTTTGCTGCTGTATCATTAGGAGCTAAAGGTATAAAACTACTTCTACCAGCCGCAATTAAACGTTGAGGAGCCACAGCATATTTACTTTGTAACTCACGAACAATAGCTGTTGAACGTTTTACACTTAAATCCCAATTATCCTTTACTGCTGCTGTACTCATTGGTGTATTATCAGTATGTCCTTCAACCATTACATCCATTTCTGGTTGTGCATTAACTACAGTTGCTACCTTTTGTAATACTTTAGAAGCCTTATCTGTTATTGTATAACTTCCGCTCTTAAATAATAACTTATCAGAAATAGAAATAAATACAACTGTTTTTTCAACATTAACTTCTATGTCTTCATCATCGATACCTTCTTGTAACTCTTTCTTTAAGTGAAAAGCTACAACTAAATTTAATGAATCTTTTTTAGTTGCCGCTGCTCTAATTTTATTAATATACTTGTCTTTTTTACTAAGTTGCGATAATGTTTCTTTAATATTATCATTAGCTCCTTTTGTTAAAACAGTTAAGTTTTCAACTTGCTGTATAGAGTTTTCTTTATCTTGTTTAAGCTCTGTAACCCTACCTTCTAAGTCTTT
Source organism: uncultured Tenacibaculum sp. (assembly GCA_938041625.1). Classification (GTDB taxonomy): domain Bacteria; phylum Bacteroidota; class Bacteroidia; order Flavobacteriales; family Flavobacteriaceae; genus Polaribacter. The sequence goes on from CALISK010000261.1 coordinate 3,785, forward strand.
ATATTTATCTTGATATTTTTCTTTTTCAACCAAACATTTTGTAAGATTGGTTTTTACTGTTAATAACTCGTCTTTAGTTTGTTCGTGCTTGCTCTTTAAAGCTTCAAGTTCTTTACTAGAAGCACATGAAACTAACAAGAACGTTGCCGATAAAAATAATACTAATCTTTTCATTGTATTTAGTTAATGATAAGTTACAAAGTTAAAAAAATCATTAAACAAAAAAGTTATCTTAACGCTATTTTAGTACTCAATGGGTTATTTTTGTTAAAAATTTAAGAAATAATGAAAAGTGCACAATATTTTTTAGGCTGTTGTATTGTAGTATTATTTTTATTTAATTGTGAATCTTCAAAGAAGAAAACAAGTGAAATTAACTCGTTTTCTAAAAGAAGTAAATACACAAAATTAAAAGGGCCTGTTTTTGGTACAACCTACCATATTACCTACAAAGACACTGTTAATTTTCAAAAACCTTTTGATAGTATATTTGCTGCTTTTAATCATTCTTTATCTACCTATATTCCGAATTCTATTATCTCTAAAATTAACAAAGGTGATTCAACTATTATAGCAGATAATTATATTATTGAAGCATTTAAAAAAGCAAAGAAAATTTACAAAGAATCTGATGGATATTTTGATCCAACCATAGGTAAATTGATAAATGCATACGGGTTTGGTTCTGGAAAAGAACAAAAAAATCTTACTAAGGAAGAAGTTTCTGTCCTTTTAGAATCGAAAGGTTTTGAAAAAATAAGGCTAAAAGATCGTAAAATTTCTAAACCTTCTAATATTGAATTTAATGTAAATGCTTTTGCAAAAGGTTTAGGTATTGATGTTATTGGTCGTTTTCTTGAACTAAAAAATGTTCAAAATTATTTAGTTGAAATTGGAGGTGAAATAAGAGCTAGAGGTAAAAACCCTAAAGATAAATTTTGGAAAGTAGCAATCGATGACCCTAATACAGATGGAACAAGAAGTTTATCAAGACTTATAGAGCTTAATAATCAATCTATGGCAACCTCTGGAAATTACAGAAAATTTAAATTAAATACCAAAGGAGATAAAATTGTACACACTGTTAACCCAAAAACAGGTTTAGCTCAAGAAAGCAATTTACTTAGTGTATCTGTAATGAAACAAGGAGATTGTGCTGATGTAGATGCGTATGCTACTGCATTTTTAGCAATGGGTTTAGAAAAAACAAAAACTTTTTTACAAAATCATCCTGAGTTAAAAGTTGTTTTATTATTTGCAGATGATAAAGGAGAAATTAAAGAATTTTCAAATTAATTAAGCCTTAATTGAAAGTATTATATCTAAAAAATTAAAATAGTAGAGAATTGTCGAATTTAAATTTCAACAATTTTCTACTATTCTTATTTATTTCAAATTAAATTTTTATTCTTTTCATAAAAATTCTAATTTTTTGAATAATCTCATTTCCATTTTCTTCCAAAGCAAAATGACCTGTATTATATATATTGTAATCTATATTTTTTACATCTTTTTTATATGCTTCAGCTCCTGATTCAGGAAAAAAGGCATCATTTTTTCCCCAAACAATTAATAAAGGAGGTTGATTTTCTTTTAAATATTGTTGCCATTTTGGATACAGCTTCAAATTATTTTGATAATCGTAAAATAAATCAAGGTTAACTGAGTGAGCATTTGGTCTTGAGAGTTTTAAGTAATCCAAATTCCAACAATCTGGATTTATATTTTCCGGATTTCTAGTACCATGTGTATATTGCCATTCAAGTCCTTTTAAGGAAAAAACAGGTAATAAAGCTTTTTCTGTTTCCTCATTTCTATTAGTCCACAAAGCTCTAACATCTTTCCAAGCAGCACCTAATCCTTCTTCATAAATATTTCCATTCTGACTAATTATTCCTGTTACTTTTTCAGGATTTACTGTAGCAATTCTAAAACCAACAGGAGCTCCATAATCTTGAATCATGAGAGCGTAAGAATTAATTTGTAATTTGTTTAAAAATAAATCGATCGTTGCAGCTAAATTATCAAATGTATAATCAAATTCTTTTGCTGAAGGAAAATCGCTATTTCCAAACCCAGGATAATCTGGTGCAATAAGATGATAATTATTTGATAATTGATTTAATACTTTTCTATATTGATGCGATGATGAAGGAAAACCATGTAATAATACAATCGTTGGATTTTTTGAGTTCCCTGCTTCCCTGTATGCTACATTTACACCATTGATGTTTATTTTTTTATATTCAACCTTACTAACGGTTTTATTAATAGTGTGAGTAACTTTTTCTTTACTCGATCTTTTTTCACATGATATGAAAAATAAAAATAGGCTTAATAATACTAATTGATGTTTCATTTGTTTTGAGTTTAATTTACATCTTACCGAACGTACGGTAATTTTTATTTTTAAATTTTTTTATCTTTCTAAATATCTGCTTTCAATTCCTTTGAGTGCATTTTCAAAAAATTTTGTAGAGTTAAGCCCTTTAGTTAACACTAAACTACCCTGAATGTCTATTAAAGTTTGTACTGCATATTCATGGGATTTTTCTTCTGTGAAATTTAATGCTAACCCTAACTTCTCAAAGGCACTAATCCATTTTTGAATTCCAATACCAATTTTTTCTTGAAACAATTCACTTCCAGGCTCTAAAGACAAAGCTCTAAAAATACAATTGTCTTTACCCCCATTATATGAATTGTATATTTCAATCAATGCATTTTTTAATCTCTTTTTTGGAGAAACCTTTTTATTCTCTAAAGGGTCAAAAATATTTTTATCTACCCATTCCTCAATATGAATTAAAACAGCTTCTGCCATCTCCTTTTTTCCATCAGGAAATCGATGATAGAGGCTTGCTTTTTTTAAATTGGTAACAATAGATAATTCCGATAGATTTGCTCCATCATACCCCTTAGAACGGAATACTTTAGCTAAACCTTCTAATAAATCTGAATCTAGAATCTTTTGTTTTCCCATAAAGCAAAGATAACTGTTTTTTGCATTTTACCAAACGATCGGTAAAAAAATATTTTTTGGTAATTTATACTCTTTTTATCACGCTTGTTACAATTCCCCAAATAACAAAATTATTCTCTTGAGTAATTTTAATAATAGGATAATCTGGATTTTCTGGCTGTAACCACATTTCGTTTCCATCAACACGTAAGCGTTTAACTGTAAACTCTCCATCTAAAAAACAAACTGCAATTTTATTATTTGTTGGCGGTATACTTCTATCAATTACTAATAAATCGTTATCATCTAACCCTGCACCAATCATAGATTGACCGCTAACTTTCGCAAAAAAAGTTGCTTCTTTATTTTTTATAAATTCATCATCTAGAGAAATTCTTGTTTCTTTAAAATCATCTGCAGGAGAAGGAAATCCCGCAGAAATTCCTGTATCAATAAAAATAGCTCCATTTCCTTCTGGGTCTTTTGGGCTAAAAAAAGTTAATTTTTCAGATTTTATATTCATTTTACTACAATAACATCGTTAATACTAGTCGTATATTTAGGTGAAAGTCTTTCTTGTCGCATTTTCCATGTTCTTTCTAAATCTTGACTTCCCAATTTTACACGGTTTGTTTTATATTTTGTATTAATATAATCAATTGCATTCATTAAAGGTTTATGCTTCGGGTTTTCTTCAGAAAACAAATCTAATTGAAAATTATCTTCAGGCACTAAGCCTGTAACAATAACCCCTGCTCTTTTATATTTTATATCTGATTTAAAAATAGTTTTTACAGCTTCTACAGCACATTTACTTATTACCAATGAAGAGTTTGTTGGGTATGGCAAAACAACTGTTCTACTCACTTTATGTTGTTCCAAATTATGCTTATGACGATCACTTCGTAGCATAACAATAACCACATGACAACTACAATTTTGTTTTCGCAATTTTTCAGCACAATTTACTGCAAATGTTGCTATTCGTTCTTTTATATTTTCTATATCTGAATACGTATACTCAAAACTTCTTGTAGTCGCTATTGCTTTTTTATTCTTATGTTCATCAAGCTCTATGGTTGGCTTTCCTAATAAATCTTGTTGTAATTTCCATAAAGTTATAGAGTATTTTTTTCTAACTAAATCACTGTTTAGTTGTGTAAAATCATATGCCTTAACACAACCCATTGCTTTTAGTTTTTTCTGCAATCTATGTCCTATACCCCATACTTTCTCTATTGGAGTCCATTTTAAAGCTTTTATTCTTTTTTCTTCAGAATCTATTACATACACTCCATTTGTTTCTTTCAAAAATTTTCTTGCAATTTTATTAGCTACTTTACTCAATCCTTTTGTAGGTGCAATTCCTACACAAGTAGGTATACCTGTCCATTGTAAAATTCGAGTTTTAATTTCTTCTCCGTAATTCTCAAGATTATAATCTTCAAAACCTTTGAATTGTAAAAAAGCTTCATCAATAGAGTAAATCTCAATATCTGGAGTAAATTGAGCTAAAATTTTCATCACCCGATCACTCATATCTCCATATAAGGGATAATTAGAAGAAAGTACCTCTATATTTCGTTGCTTACAAAATTGTTCCCATTTAAAAATAGGTGCTCCCATTGGTAATTCCAATGCTTTTGCTTCATCACTACGGGAAATTACACAACCATCATTATTACTTAAAATAGCAATAGGCTTGTGTTGTAAATTCGGATTAAAAACCCGTTCACAAGAAGCATAAAAATTATTACAATCAACCAAAGCAAACATAAATACAAAAGTACGGAATATTGTTTTTTAATAATTTACAATAAGCCTCTATAAAACCATAACTCTATATTATTAATTATAATTCATCTCTTTTAAAAATTTTATAACACAAAATATTATAACTTCACATTTAAATTCTCTTTCATTTTAAAAATAAACATGAAAAAATTAGTTTTCTTATTCTCTTTAATATGTCTATCAGTTTTTGCTAATGATGGTGCTTATTACGCATCTGGAAATCAATTAATACCAATTTCTGAAAATGAAGTTAGCATAACGAAAGAAATTTTAACTGTTACAAGAAGAATAATCAACAAAATCGAATATGTTTATGTTACGGTTAATTATACTTTTTTTAACCCTAATTCAGAGAAAACAATATTGGTAGGTTTTGAGGCTCCTTCCCCTTCTGGAGATGTAGATGGATTTCCTAAAAATGGAGCTCATCCATATATGTCAAACTTTAAAGCAATTATGAACGGAGAAACTTTAAAATTCAAAACTGCTATGGTGAATTCAGAAAATTATTTCATAAATGGAATAATTGATACTAAAACTGAAAAAGAAGTTATAGGTAATGACTTTAACACAAACTCTCCTGATTTTTATTATGTCTATCATTTTAATGCGGTATTTAAACCTGGATTAAACAAAATAACTCATACTTATAGGTTTAAAATGTCTAGTTCAATATCAGACTATTATAGTTTTGATTATATTTTAACTGCTGCTAATAGATGGGCTAATAACCAAATTGATGATTTTACATTAAATATTGACATGGGTATTAATGAAGGTTTTAAAATAAGAAACACCTTTTTTGAAGATAAAAATGATTGGAAAATTGATAATGGGAGAAGTTTAAACACAGGTAATAACACTAATATTATAACGCATACTGGTAAAATTACTTTTAAGAAGAAAAATTTTCATCCGAAAGGAGAATTATATGTAAAATCGATAGATGGACCTATGAAAAATCATTTTACTTCTTTCGATAGCAGTTATCATAATTTACCTGAAAAAATAAATTTAAAAAACACA
>CALISK010000262.1 GCA_938041625.1 uncultured Tenacibaculum sp.
TATTAAATTCTTCGTTGCCAAAAAATTGAAGTAGGCCATCTTTTTTCTTCTCGATAATACCTCTTTTTTATATTATGATATTGTTTGTAGTTTTTTAAAATATCTTCTTGATATATATCTTTTTTTGAGAAACCTTTTTCAATTTCATGAGCTATATATTTTGCTGCAAAACAAGCTGAACTAATTGAGAAACCTATTCCCATAGAAGAAATAGGATCAAACGAAACAGCCGCGTCACCAATAGCAATAAAATTTTCTAAATTTTTAAAATCACTTACTTGAGTATGTGCATTTCTTACCCATAATTTGTCTGAAGTAACTTTAGCTTTACTTAGAAGGTGTTTTATCTGTTTTGTTTCTTGTAATAAACTTTTCCATATTTCTAATTGATGAAGTTTTTGTTCTGAAATAATATCTGCATCAGAAAAAAATGTGATTACTATTTTATTGTTTGGTAAACAAGCCGCATACCACCAACCTAATTCAACGGATTCTAAAACTTGTTCAAATTTCTTAGATTTTACATCCAATTCTAAAAACAAACCTGCTCCCATTAACGAATCATATTTCTTTGAGCTTCCTCCAACTTTTCTACAAACATTAGCAGATCTGCCAGAAGCATCCACTAAATATTTAGCCTTTATTGTAAATTTTCCTTCTGTAGGGTGATTAAGAGATACTTCCCAACTTTTATCTTCTAACTGTTCATAATCTAAACATTTTGTTCTTGGATAAATAGTAGCACCTCTTTCTGCTGCTGTTTCAATTAATTTAAAATCAAACTTTTCTCTATCCATTTGAAAAGTAGCTTCTTCTGTAGTAAATATGGTATTAGTAGTACTTACTTTATCACTTCCCCAATAAGATTTACTTGCATAAGCAGGCATAAAACTATCTTTTTCAAAATCGTTTTTACTTAATTTCAAATAATCTATTAAATCAAAAATACTAGCAGAAACATGCTCTCCTACTCTTGTTTTATTAAAATCTGATTGTTCAACAAGAGTAACATCACATTTAGAGTAATTTAATAAACTTATTGCGGCAGAGGCTCCACTTGGACCTCCACCTACAATAAGTACATCTGTATGTTTTATAGATTCTAACATTAACGTCTCATTCTTGTTCCTGAACGAGGAGTTCCTAGTCCTTCTCTACTCACACTAATTTTCTTAAAAGCTCGTTTTTCTAAAAAAGAAACTAATTTTTTTGCTCTATCATTCTTTTCTGCTACATGTTTTAAATTATCTTCAATATAAAATACAGGAATCGTTGTTTCATTATCATCTCCATTACCACTTACTTGTCCCACACCATATTCTACATATGAAAAAAGCTCATTAGTACGTTCTGTTTCTGTAAAATAAGGGAAACCTGTGTCTTGAGAATTTGTATTTCTAATAAAAGCTAAGGATGACCAATGCTCTACCATTTGAACAAAACTATTAATTCCACGAGCATAATTCATTTGTTGACCTGCTGGTAAATGAGAATGTATTTGCCCTTCTAAAGTAGTTTCTCCTGTTAATACATCCCACGGACTTTGTGGTGGCCACCAGTAAGAATAATAAGTAGGTGGTAAAGGTTCTTTTACTGGATCTTTTTCAATAGTCTGATGATCTGTAAATACTGTATTAGACTTTACCCAAACATCTTCCGTTTTTTCTTCTACAGTAGTTACTCTTGTATCTTTATTAAAATTAGGATTCGTAAAATTAACAGGCTGTACGGTACATTGGAAAAAATCTGCTTGCCAAGGACATGCCATTCTCTTAGTTAAGTCTCCCGGTTCACAACCTCCTCCTTCACATTCATCTCTTGAAGGTGTTAAACCTGTTTCATGATAACCTCCAAGTCCTTTTTGATTTGAAATTACATACGGAGCAGAATATATCTGTGAGTTTTGTACACTCCAAGTAACTTCAATTCCTGGGCACATTGGCAAACCAACACAGTTTCCTACACTTGCTTGGTCTTCATTACTAATTGGGAATGGTTCGTAATTTACATTACTTTCAAAATTTCCATTTGCCCATTGTTGCAACATAAAATATTGCGTGTCATTTAGTGATAAAAACTTAACAATGGTTTCATTACTTACCGAATTACTACCCGAATTTAAAGGCATCATTGGGAAAGAATCATCCCCGTTTGTTTTAAATAATTGAGATTGTGGCTCATTGGGTACTGAATTCATTTTGTCGTTAGGACGTCTGAAATAAGAAAAATAATTTTCTCTATTAACCTTATTCTCTTCACTAGGATCAGAGAAATCGAACAAATTAGAAGAAAATGCAATCATTGACTGTACATTAGCAACCCATTGATACCCTGCAAATCGTTTCATAATTGGTAAAATATCTCTTTGATAGTTTACCATGTATGAGCTATTAAATGTACCTCCTTGGTACATCTCAGGTACAAGATCAAAACTTCGTACTCCAACATCAAACATGCTATCACTTAAATTAGAAATATTTACTATTTCTGGAGCAAAATCAGGAGAACCAACAACTACCCATGCTTGTAAAGTTACAGGTGGTGTACCATCATTGAAAACAATAGTACAATAAACAGGGCCATCAGCAGTGTCATCATGCCAAGTATTAGACCCTCCATAACTCGTAAGAGGTTCATTTCCTCCCGCATTTCCATAACCTCCTAAAACAATAAGTCTTCCTTCGTCATCTGTTTTAAGATCACCTAATGTTTTAATCGCTGTTCCTGAAGTAACTTTTTCTGGTGGATACTGTGCAGGATATCCAGGTGGTACATTGTTCTTATCAAAACCTATCTCTTTATTGGCTCCACTAACACTTCTTGGTCCTGGATCAATAATTAATGTTTGTCGTTCTTCTTCTGTTACTAAAGATGGATTTCTGAATGCTACTTCACGATTTTTGTAACTATTTTCTTCTCCGTAAAGAAGATTTCCTTCAAGTTCACTGTACTGATACCAAGCAGCTTTTTTATTTGCTAAATGCACAGTCCATTCCATTAAAGTAACATTTGGTGAGTTAGCAGTTAACTCTTCGCCATTAGTATTGAATACTTTAAATACCTGTCCTTGTCTTCTTACTTGACTTTCGTCATCCTTAAAATTTTTAATTGGTCCTAATTTGTTACCCGATGCATCAGCTTCATAAGGAAGTCCACCAATTTCATCAGGAGAAAGGCAAAATTGCTTTTTGCTATTTCCTAATCTGGCAATTCCTACAGAGGGAGAAATTTTAAATTCCATAATTTAATAGTTTAGTTAGATAATCCATATTATTATCTAATTTAAAAACTAATCATTATGATTTTCTTCTTAGTTCTTTAAGCGTATATAAAAATAGTATGAGTGTAATAAAAAATAATACTTTATTACTAAATAAGGTTATGAAGTTCTTTTTAAAAAGTTAAAATAAAACAGTTTTTTTTAATAAAAATAGTATTAATCTTCAATAATTTTAAAATCTCTTTAACATATCCTTCACCTTTTTTAAACTTCTTTTAATTAATTTTAACTTCTTCAACAACCAAACAATCTATTATGAAAAAATTACTACTAGTAATTGCGTTATTCGCTTTTTACTTAAGTTTTTCTCAAGGTACTCGCCTATTAAGACAGCCTACTATCTCAAATACAGATGTTGTATTTGTATATGCTAATGATCTTTGGAAAGCTTCTATAAATGGTGGAAATGCCGTTCGTTTAACAAGTGATGACGGATACGAATCTAATCCACATTTCTCTAACGATGGTAAAATGATCGCTTTTACTGCACAATATGATGGAAATACAGATGTATATGTAATTCCTTCTGAAGGAGGCGAACCTAAACGATTAACTTATCATCCTGCTAGAGATTTTGTTCAGGGTTGGACACCAGATAACAAAATTCTTTTTCAATCTGGTAGGGAATCTAAACCTACACAAACTACAAAGTTTTATACCATTTCAAAACAAGGTGGTATGCCAGAACCTCTTGAAACCCCTCGAGCTGCATATGGTGAAATTTCTAAAGACGGTAAATATGTTGCCTATACTCCTATTACTAGTTGGGATGCAGAATGGAGAAATTACCGTGGTGGACAGGCAATGCCTATTTGGATTTTAAATTTAAAAACAAAAGAATTAACTACTACTCCACAAAAAGATAAGGAAAGACATGTAGATCCTGTATGGCATAATGGATTGGTGTATTACATTTCTGAAAGAGATTATACTAGTAACATTTGGTCTTATAATTTAAAAACAAAACAAGAACGTCAAATTACATTTCATAAAAAGTTTGATGTAAAAAGTTTAGATGCTAATACTAATGGTATTGTATATGAACAAGGTGGGTATATTCACTTTTTAAATCCGAATACAAAAGCAACCAAACAAATTTCAATTACTGTAAAAGGAGATTTAAACTATGCTAGAACAAGATGGATGAATGTTAGTGGTAGAAATCTAACCAATGCTAATGTTTCTCCAAAAGGTAAAAGAGCTATTTTTGAATATAGGGGTGAAATATTTACCATTCCAAAAGAAAATGGAACTTGGCGTAATATTACCAATACTCCTGGAGTTGCAGATCGTTCGCCAATTTGGTCGCCTAAAGGTGATAAAGTTGCTTGGTTTTCTGATAAAAGTGGTGAATATGAATTGGTAATTGCAAATCAAGATGGAACAAATGCTTCTTATATTTCATTATCGAATCCTACTTTTTATTTTAGACCAGATTGGTCTCCTGATGGTAAACATATTGCCTATACCGATACTGACTTTAATATCTGGATTTTAAATTTAGCAACTAAAAAAGCAGAGAAAGTAGCTACAGATAGATATGCACATCCTAACAGATCTATGAACCCTCAGTGGTCTCCAGATAGTGATTGGATTGCTTATGCAAAACAAAATGACAGTCATTTTAAATCTATTTTTGCGTATCAAATAAGCTCAAAAAAAACAATACAAATTACAGATCCTATTGCAGATGCTATTAGCCCTATTTGGGATGCTTCTGGAAAATATATTTATACTCTGGCTAGTACCGATTATGGTTTACAATCTGGTTGGTTAGATATGAGTTCTTACGACCCTAGTGTTACAAGAAGTTTATATGCTGTTGTTCTTAATTCTAAAGACAAGGCACCAAACCTTCCTAAAACGGACGAGGAAGAAGCTAAAAAAGAAGAAAAAGACGCTAAAACATCAAAAGATAAGAAGAAAGGAAAAAAGGATGCTAAAAAAGATAGTAAAAAAATAACAGTTACTATTAATGAAAAAGGATTATTTAACAGAGCTGTAGCTTTAAAGCTACCTGCCAGAAATTATGTTTCATTAATAAAAGGCCCAAAAAATAAGGTTTTTGTTTCAGAAGCTATCCCTAATACACCTGGTATTACGGTTCATAGTTATGATGTGGCAAAAGAAAAAGCTACTGTGTTTTCTAAAGGAGTTTCTACGATGGTTGCTTCAGAAGACAGAAATTCTATGTTACTTTCTAAAAGAGGGAGTTGGAGTTTAGTAAGTAGTAAATCACCTGTAAAAGCAGGAAAAGGTACTTTAAAAACCAATTTAAAAATAAAGGTAGATCCAAAAGCTGAAGCACATCAAATATTTAAGGAAGGTTGGAGATATATGCGCGATTTCTTATATGTTGATAATGTGCATGGTGCACCTTGGGATGCTATTTATAAATGGTATGCTCCTTGGATAAATGATGTAAGACATAGAACCGATTTAAATTATGTAGTAGATATCATGAGTGGTGAAGTTGCTATTGGTCATTCTTATGTTTTTGGTGGTGATACTCCTACTATTGATAGAGTACCTGTTGGTCTTTTAGGTTGTGATTTTGAAAAAGATAAAGGTTTATATCGATTTGCTAAAATTTATAAAGGAGAACGTTGGAACCCAAATATTAATGCTCCTTTAGGTTTACCCGGTATTAATGTTAATGAAGGAGATTATTTATTAGAAGTTAATGGAATGAAATTAACTGCTAATATGAATCCTTATCATTTATTAGAACAAACAGCAGGGCGAGAAATTTATATTAAAGTAAGTTCGAAACCTTCTTTTAAAGATGCTAAAACTATTTTAATTAAACCTACTGCAACGGAACGTCAATTAAGAACTATTGATTGGGTGGAAGGAAATAGAAGAAAAGTAGATAAATTATCGAATGGTAAGTTAGCATACGTATATGTACCTAATACTAGTGGCCCTGGTTTTACTTCTTTTAATCGTTACTACTTTTCTCAGCAAGATAAAAAAGGAGCCGTTATTGATGAAAGAAATAATGGTGGTGGTTCTGCTGCAGATTACATGATAGATATTATGTCTAGAGA
>CALISK010000263.1 GCA_938041625.1 uncultured Tenacibaculum sp.
TACTAAAATCCCTACTAAAAATAATACTGAAATAAATACGAGTCTTGGTAAAAAAGATTGTTGATATATAAATCCTTTTATATCTGTATCTTTCATTTGTAATTCTTTCGAATTCATTAATTTATTAAAAAATCGATATACCTTATTTCCTTTCGATTCTCTCCAATACAATACTATTCCTAATAAAATAGCAGCTACAAAAAAAATGATTTCAAGTGTCATAATAAAAAGTTTGAAGTTAGAAGTTAGAAGCTGGAAGTTTCTCTATTAATTTTATTTTAAATCCCATTCTATATTCTTTTTATAATTAATTATTTATTTTATTTCTGAAAGCAATTGTCATATTCATTAAATCAAAACATTCTTTATAAAAAGAATTAAATTCATTATGAGAAATATAATTTCTTCTTTTCGATTTATGTAAACATGTAACTACTTCTGCTAATGATCTAATAGAATATCCTAAAAACTTTCTATACTCAGCCTTAGATTGTAATATTGATCCTTCAGATATATTTAAAGCTATAGAATCTGATGCTCTCGATAATTGAGACGACAAATTATATAACTCATGTTTAGGAAAATTCTTATACGCTAATTTATTCATTTCTTCTCCTAAATCCATAGCTTTTTGCCAAATCAATAGGTTTTCAAATTTAAATTTCATTTTTATAGCTTTTTTCTTTAATTTTTCCTAATTCCTAATTCCCTAATTCTAAAAACTCTTCTTAATTGTATTAATTACCCAGTCTTGCATAGAATCATCCCATTTTTTATATTTCTTATAAAACTGTTCCTTATCGTACCAATACAAAAACAAAATATCTTTAGGAGCAATCGTTATTATTAATTGCCAGATTAAATCTTGCTCATTTGGTTTTAATGAAGAATGTGGATTATGCAAAGCAAAATATGCATCATCATCTACCATGTCTTCTATTTTTGTTTTCTTATTAGTTTTCTTTTTTTCTAAATACCTGTCTACAGACATTACTTTCTTACGAGCTTTAATATCTATTTTATTTAAGTAACTTTTAAAAAGTACAGGGTCGTCTAAAATATCTTTTATAGGATGTCCTATCTCACTAAGAGATTCAAAAAGCAAAAACTTTTTAATACGTTCGTATCTTTTTAAAGTCATATCAGATTCTAAATCACATTCTATAATTAAATGTGATCGTAATTTTTCAATTAACTCTCTTTGAGAAATATGATACATTAACACATCATGTGTGGTATCTTGTATTGCTTCTTTATATGCTTTTTTATTTTCAAAAATTAATATCGGAGACAAAAAACTTTTAATGACAAAAACACCTCCAAATGCCTCTGTATAAAATGAATCAACCGTATATTGAATATCTTTAAGCTTTAAACTTCGCTCTCTTAAATCACCATACTTATTTGCAGAATCTAATAATTGTTTATGAATACTTTCATCTATAAAATTATTATCCTTCTTAAAAAGTTTAATTAATTTTAACTGCTCTTCTTTAGCCTCATCTAAATTGTCTATCAATCTAAATTTAACGGTAATATTATCGTATTTTAAAACATCTAGGGGTTCATAAAAAACATCTATATCCTGATCGAAATCTACACAAATTGCAGAATCTCTGGTAATATTTTCTATTTTCTTTCTGTGTGTTTTAAACACTTGTTTCATTAATTCTATATCAAATGAATGAAAAGGGTTGTACACTGGTAATCCGTTTTGTAGAGGTGTAATAATAATACAATGCGGATTTGCCTCTCCGTTATTTAAATAGTGAGTCTCTTTTTTTTCTTCTGCCACTTCTGGGCTCCAACCAATACCATCTATAAAAAACGAGGTTAAATTCGTTTCAGTAAAACCTAATTTTACCAAACACTTATTATAACGCTCTACTAATTTACCATTTATAGGTATTAACTCTCCTTTGTATAAGTCTGCTTCTTTTAGCTTATCCATTATATTTACTTTTCACAACTGTTGTATCAGCTATAATATCACCTAATCTATTACTATTTTCATCAAAAATTGCAACTACTATTCCTGTTAAGAAAATGAAGTCTACAAACCCTAGAAAGAATCTAATAAAACCTCTTCCAACAGTCATTTCTTTCTCTTTATTCCCTATTACTTTAATATCCATAAAACGTTTTCCTGTAGTTTGCCCATATAATCCTTCGCTTATAGGCCAAAGAAAAAAACCAATCGCCAAATATAAAAGAGCAGAGAAACCTACTAACTTAATTTCAAAAACTCCAGATGTAGGTTCTCCTAATAAAATTCCAACTAGTATTCCTATCATCCAATAAATTACAATATCTATAACAGAAGCTATAACTCTAATGTAAATTGGCGCTATTTCTATTTCTCTATTCTTGTTTTCAAATTCTTTAAAACTTGACATCTATAACATTTCTATATTATAAAATAATTACTAAAATTTTATATTAATCTTCCTTTAGCTTTCTTATAACTTTAATATTTTCTCCTATAGGTGTAATAGAAACTTCTCTTTTTTCTTGAGTTACATAAAAAACATATAAACTATTTTTACCTAACATATGTACATTTTGATGCTCTCCGTCTTTAAAAACTAATTGATGCGTTAATTCTATTTTTTCTTGCTCAATTTTCTTTTTTGTTTTTTCACCACTTGCAACTCCAAAACCTAAAAATGTTAATAAAATATAAAATCCTGCCATACCAATAAACAAATACTTAGAATTAAAAGAAGTTTTAATTTTCTTTAATTTTTCTTGATGTTTTTCAGTTTGATACTTTTTTGTTTTTCCTAACCAATTAAAATAAATAGGCATTATCTTAATATAAGCTATTGATAAAACAAAACTAAATACAATACCTAACATCAAGGTTAATCTTCCTGCTATTAATGAAATAGGACTAATTAAAACGTCTAATACAGAAGAATATTCTAAAATATTAATGCCTAAAAATCTATAATAAATAGTTTCATAAAAAATACCCACTATTAATAAAAAAACATATCCTATAGATGAATAATCTTGTAAAGATAACTGAGTCTTTTTTAATGATTCTTTATCCATGAAAATACTACTTTTAATTCTTTCCAAATCGCTCTCTAGCTTCTAAATCGATATTCATTTGATTCACTCTTGCATCTACTTTACGTTTAAAATCGGTATCTGCAATAGTTGCTACATTATCTAAATAACGAACTACTTCTTGCCTTCTAACATCTGAAAAATTTAATCCTTTCATGTTAGATTTCATCAATTCTTGTAGCATGTTAAATTTCGTTTCGTAATCTTTTTTGAAATAAATTTCAGGGTTTTCAAACCAATCTTGCTCTAAATCGAAATCTGTTAAACGTAGCGATATTGCCGACTGAATATTTCGGACATCTCTAGAAGAGAAAAATGGAAATATTTTTTGAATCTCTTTATATAAACTTGCAAAAAACAAATGTGCATCCGTTTTATGCATACTTTCTACTTTATCGTATACTTCTAAAACACGTTCTTCAGTTGGTTTTTCAACACTATCTAAGATATCACCCATGTTTTTTGCCAATCCTTGATCTTTTAAATATTCATAGCCTGAAGGGTTCGTCATGTTTATAAAATCTGGCATTGTTTTTTGCAATTTACGCCACCAAATATGATCTTGATCTAAGAAATCATGTTCCGTTCTTGCTCCATCTATTTTAAATCTTCCTTGTACACGAGAAATTACAGCCTTATCTAACATCTCAGGTAAATTAGTAAACAATCCTATAGAACTATTTCCGTAATTAACTGCATATGCTCCTTCTGTATAACGTAAGAAAACACCTATTACTTCTTTAACACCTGCAGAAACACCTTGTGCTGTTCTTTCTTGTAAATTATTTTCTGCATCATCAATAGGTGCAAAAATTAATTTGGTAGGATCTTGCATTGGTTTCATCCATTCTACCATTTTTTCTGCCGATCCTCCTTGAAATGTAGAAATTAAGGTATCTGGCATTGGATGGAATAAAAATGGGATATCTAAATTATCACAATGTTCTTTTAAACGTGTTGCAATTGCAGCAATTAACATACTTTTTCCTGTACCAGGAATTCCATATCCCATAAACACAGGCATGAATCCTCCTAACTCTTGAAATGGGTTTTTCTGTGCTTCAAAATCGTAACTTAACATTCTTTCTGTTAAACGACGTGCAAAGTGTTTTGCATCTTTATTACCTACAATTTGTTCGAATTGAATTTTATTAAATTCAACACTTTTAGCAGTTCCGCTAAACGCATTCTCCCAACCAGAAATTGCAAATTCTGTATTTTCTAATTTATAGGTTCTATCTGTAATTGTTTCAGTATGTTCTAAACTACTTTTACGTAGCTGTATTTCATCTATTAATGCTTCAAAGTATACCGCTGTAAAATCGATTACATCTTTATCAGATTTTATAATATCTGGATGTGATAAATATTTATCATAGTAATATAAACTACAAGAAATTCCTTTTAAAGGTGAAAAAAATGATACCTCAGGAATTCCAGCAAACTTTTGTTTCATTACCGATAAATCATCAGATGCATGCGGTTTTAAATCATGTAAAATCTTATATGCTGTTGCAAATAATTGAAAAGCTGTAGCCGTTTGCATTTTACTTTCAAATTCTCTTTTTCCGTTAGAATCTAAAGCTGACTTTCTTTCTGCCAAACTCGATAACCCTGAGGCATCTGTATAGCTATCTTTTATCCATACTCCTAATGTTAATCCTTCTTGTACAGCAAACAATGTTTGGTTTAAAAATACAGGAATCGCAATCGAATCTGGTAATAATCTTTTCTTTAAAGCTAAAATAGTTTTTGATACTGATGTTATTTCAGCTCCACCACTTCCTCCTTTTGCTCTTGATAAAAACAATAGTATTGAATCATCCTTTGCATCTTTATCTTTGTTCTTAGCACGTTGCCCTTGTTCCCACTGCACACTCTTTAAATATCCACTTGCTTCATCACGAAGCATGTCTAATTCATTTTGTTTTATTGGGAAAGTTGAGTTATGTTCCATTTTTTAATTTCTTATTAAGTTGTTATACTTTCTCTTAGTAATTAATTTTTTTGTACTCTTTCTATTAAATAAAATTTCTAAAAATAGATAATCAAAATATTATTTTAATTTACGTTTTATAATGCTCGATATTCCTAAAAAAATAAGTCCACTGAAGAATATAATACAAAGAACACCAATCGTTTTTGAAAAAAAACTCTCTGTTGTATTCAATATATAAATTCCTAATAAAATAGCTAAAAGTGATAATCCATATCCTTCTAATAATAATCTATCTATCTTCTTTTTCTTTATTTTCATGTACAAAAATCCTCCAAAGAATATAAAGCAAAAAACTCCTATAATTTTTGAGAAATAAATCTCAGTTGCATTAAAAATATAAGCTCCTAGTGGAATGAATAAGAATAATATGCCATATTCATCTAAAAATTTCAATAATCTATTCATGTTTTTTTGTTTTTCATATAAAGAATTTTAAAAATTGTTTCCATTTTTTAAATCTCTTTTAATCTATTATATTCTCTCTCTCAAGCTTAATTCTTTTTTAATTTGCTTTATTTTCCTTATATTAAAAGGGATAACAGCACTACATGAAATAGCTACAACCATTAATGATATAAACGTTGCTTTATCATCTTTTTTTGATAATAATCCATATACTGTCACTGTAAATAAAACTAACAAAATTCCTGACAAAGCTCCCGTAGTAGCTTTTAACATTGTTAAATCAGAAGTTAATTTCTCTAATGTCTTATCTTTTAAATCTTCTTTTTTCATTTAAAAAGTGTGTGTTTAATTACCTAAACACTATGAACTATTAAAAATCAATTTTCAAATCAGACGTTTGAATAGGTTCTTTCGCTAATTCTCTTAAGGTATCAGGTACTTTATTGTGTAATAACTGTATAATTCTATGTGGTGCAAATACAAACTTTCTAAGTTCTACTTCATTCCACTTTTGTAATGTTTGTTTAGAGAAAAAACCTCCTTCTGTAAACGTATCATTAGAAAATACTTCTGCAGTTTTAAAAGAAATTGCGTAAGATTCTAAAGGAATCTCTTTTTTCCCTATTCCTTCTAAAATAGCATGTGTTATTTTATTTTCATCTTTTGCAAACACATTATGCATAGGCCCTAAATCTATCCTCTTAAGGTATTTAGGATGTATATCTACACTTTTTCTATCAATCGTATATGCCATTGTATCTAACGACATACTTCTATCTGCACTTTCTTTTAAAGTTTTATATAATTCAGTTTTATAATCTTTGTTCTTTTTTCCTTCATAATCGAAATACATAAAACAAACATAAGGTCTGTTATCTGACACATCATAAAAACTCCAACTTGTTAATAAACTTGCTGGGCTATTTTCAGGTGCTTCAATAATTTTACCTTGTACAAATCTATTAAATATGTATTCTTGTTTTACTGAATTGTAATAAACGATTGATGATGCTTGAAATAATTTTCTTTTAGAGATTGTTTTTCTATTTTTCAATAAATCATCTAAAAATTCATTTTTTAAATCTTCAACATCTTCTAATTTATTTAAATATTCATTTCTTAATTCTAAGTCATTAAATAAATATCTAAATTCTAAGTAATTTGGAAATCCCGATTCTGTTAAATCTATTTTCATATTGTCTTCTTCGTCATACATATATTTTATGCGCATGGCTTCTATTGAATACAATAATAAATCTGTGTATTGTTTAAAAATAGTAAGTTCTTGATTACTACATAAATTTTGTTTTTGAATATTTACAATTAATTCTTTTAAAACAAAATCTACCATTTTATGGTAAAAAACATATTGATCTTTCGAATCTAAAGTAGCAGAATCTAGAGGAGTTACAATCATAATT
>CALISK010000264.1 GCA_938041625.1 uncultured Tenacibaculum sp.
TTCTTAGTTTTCTTGTTGTAAAATTATGTTTTATTTCTGTATAACAACCCTCCCTTTTATTATTCGTTCTATATCTATTAATAATTGTTACCTTTTAAATAGAAAACGTATTTCTGATTATATGTAAAACAAATTATAGTATAATCATCTATATAAAGAGGCTTGTTAAAACAGTTGTTTTAACAAGCCTCTTTTCTTTATTAATTTAAGCTTTTATGTAATGTTTTTTCTCTTAATATCCAAATACCCAAGTATAGAGAATACTGAAAAATATAATAAGCTATATATTGATACTCTTGGAAACCAAAGCAGATTTTCCATATCCTTGTCTATAGGAAATAAACTTAGCATATTATATCCATAAGGAAAATAAAGCGATTCCTCAGCTCTGTAAACGATCAATCCTGTAACAATTAAAATCATTCCTATCCCTAAAGGAATTATAAAATTCCTCATTCTAAAACTCAACCAAAACTGCAATCCTACAATTCCTAATGTGGCTATAAAAGATCTAAAAAGTAACTTTATGCTTTCTGAAAAATTTGGAGTGAAAGAAAAAAAGTTTAATTCTTCATGAATGAAACCAACACTGTAACCAACAAGAAGAATAAAAAACAAAAACAAAACATAAGCTATTGTAATAGTAAATAACACCACTGTTAGTTTCCCCAAATAAATACTCCATTTAGGTATTGGTAATGCAAATAAGTGTTTTATTCCTAATGATTTGTGCTCTATCTGAACTATTAAACTTGTTATTAATACAATAAAAAAAGGAACTAAAAGAGGTGCCGCAGCGCGTATTTGTTCTACCATAAACTTATCCCATGGATTGACTCCCTCTACAGGAATAAGATCTTTATATTTTAAAGAATAGTATAAAAAATAAATTAAAGGAATAAAGAGACCACTAATAATTGTTAACCAAAAAGCAAAAGTTCTTTTCAGTTTTATTAATTCATTTTTTGTACTTGATATATAATATTTTAATGCTATCATGTTAATTAGTTTTCAGTTAATGATAAAAAAAGTTCTTCTAAATTGTTCTTAATAGATATTTGATAAACATTTATATTATCTGATCTTAAAATATCTATTAAAAAAGTAATCTCCTCTTTACTTTCTACTTCTAACTGTAAAAAACTATCTTCTAATACTGTATTTTTTTTATTAATCTTCTCCAATGATGCTATCGTTTTTTTTATAGAATCTACTTCTAACTCAACAATCATCTTTTTACTTTTCGATTGTTTTAACGATTTTACGGTATCTTGATATAACATTTTACCATCTCTTATAATACCTACATGAGTACATACTTTCTCTATTTCATTTAATAAGTGACTCGATATAAAAATGGTAGTTCCATATTTTTCATTCAATTCTTTTATTAATGTTCTCATTTCTATAATCCCCTTAGGATCTAAACCATTTGTTGGTTCATCTAAAATGAGTAATTCAGGGTTACTTAATAGAGAAATAGCTAGCCCTAAACGTTGTTTCATTCCTAAAGAATACGCTTTTACTTTTTTCTTTTTCGCATGTGTTAATTTTACAATCTCTAAAACTTCCTCTATTCTTTCTGAGGCGATATTTTGACGATAATTCACTGCTATTTTTAAATTTTCAAGCGCATTTAAATGTCCATATAAAGAAGGATTCTCTATTAAAGCTCCTACTTTATTTAAACTTTTAATTCTAGTATTTGCATTAAATACTTCTCCGAAAAGAGTTACATTTCCAGACTGTTTCTTTAAAAGATTTAATATTAAACGAATAGTGGTGCTTTTTCCTGATCCATTCGGACCTAAAAACCCGTAAATACTTCCTTTAGGAACTTTTAACTCCAAATTCTCTATATCTTTTCTTTCCTTTGTGTAAGAAAAGTTGAGATTCTCTGTTTCTATTATTAATTGACTCATGTTTGGTTTTATTGATTTACTTATTAAATAAACGAATCAATAAATGAATTGTAACAAAGCGCTCTTTTCATTCTTTATTCTTTTAAAAGTGTTCTTGATAATTATCAATCTTTAAGAAAAAGAGCTGTTGTAACTTTGATCTACTAAATTCATAACTATGACAGTTTCTGAAAAATTAAATGAATTTTACATCCATAACAATCTTGATAAAAATGGTGGAGAAAACAATCCTTTTTTTTATCTAAAGTTTCGCTTTTTTTCATTAAAATTACCGAATTCTGATTTTCGAAAAAAAGCAGTTTACATACATGATATACAACATATTCTTTTTGATTGTGATGTTACTTGGAAAGGAGAAGGTTTTATTGCTGGCTGGGAGATTGCTACTAAAATATGGAAACACTTTCCACTAGGAATCATGAGTTTATGGGCTATGGGATTCAGCTTCTTTAATTATCCTAAAGAAGTACTTCGTGGTTATAAAATGGGTTTAAAATATAAAGGAATTATAGACACTCCTATTGCTAAAGAAAAAATACTTTCTATGCCTGTTAATGAAGTTAATAATTTAATTTTAAAAGATGTTCCTTCTAAATTTAATTGGTTTTATTATTCTTTTTGGGTTCTAGTTTCTACTATTATTTTTTTAGTTCCCCTTTTATTTATTCTACTTCTTTGGTTACTATTTTAATAGGTAATTTATATTGTGTAGTAACTTTAATACCTCTTTTAGTTGCTGGACGTAGTTGAGATATATTTTCAACAAAATTTTGTAATATAGAATCAATGGTTGGTAATGAATTTTCTACTAAATCTGAATATTCTATATTTTTAATCTTCATTTTACCTTCCTTATCTATTATTAAAACAATTACTATTGTTTCTTCTAATGTTTTTTTTGAAGAAATGGTTTGATCTCTTAGTGCTTTGGTAAATTTTTGACGCATGTTTGCTCTAAAACAAGCTGTTCTATCAGTATCTAATAATTGTTCACATTCTTCAAATGCTGGCGACTCGTCAACCATAGATAAATCTAGACTATCTTTCGATATTAATTCTTTATTTTTTTCGTCAGATAACTGTTTACACGAAGTGAAAACAGTTA
>CALISK010000265.1 GCA_938041625.1 uncultured Tenacibaculum sp.
ATAATTTAAATAGTATGCGTGTTCCCAAACATCCAAACCTAATATTGGTGTTCCGCCACAAGTAACTCCAGGCATTAAAGGATTATCTTGATTTGGTGTAGAGCAAACTTCTACCTTTCCTCCTTTATGAACACATAACCAAGCCCAACCTGAACCGAATTGTGTTGCAGCCGCTTTACTAAACACCTCTATAAAAGCATCTTTAGAACCAAACGCTGCTTCGATTGCATCTTTTAATTCACCAGAAAGGTAACCTCTATCTTCAGGATTCAAAACATCCCAAAATAATGAATGGTTATAAAAACCACCTCCATTATTACGAACTCCAGCATTGTTCATGTCTAAGTTCCCTAAAATATCTTCAATTGATTTTCCTTCTAAATCAGAACCTTCAATTGCAGCATTTAATTTATTTGTATATCCATTATGATGCTTCGAATAATGAATTTCCATAGTTCTAGCGTCTATATTTGGTTCTAATGCATCGTAAGCATACCCTAATTCTGGTAATTTAAAAGCCATAATATGTGTTTATTTGATTTAATATTTTTTGAGTTACGAATTTACCATAAAAAAATAGGACTAACAATGGTTAATCCTATTTGAAATTTATTTTACTATAGTTAATAGTTATTCTTTAATTTTCAGTGGGAAATTTAGTCATAAATTCTTCTGCTTTTTCTACCATATTTTTACTTCCACAGAAAAAAGGAACACGCTCATGTAATTCAGTAGGGGCAATGTCCATAATACGAGTATACCCATCAGAAGCTTTTCCATTTGCTTGTTCAGCTAAAAATGCCATAGGATTACATTCATATAATAAACGTAATTTTCCTTTCGAGTTTTTTGAGCTTTTTGGGTACATATAAATACCTCCTTTAATCATGTTTCTATGAAAATCAGAAACTAAAGACCCAATATACCTACTTGTATAAGGTCTGTTTCCTTCTTCTTCCTGGCAGTATTTAATATAGTTTTTTACTCCTTGAGGAAAATGAATATAATTCCCTTCGTTTACAGAATAGATTTTTCCATCCTCAGGAAACTGCATGCTTGGGTGCGATAAATAGAAAGTTCCAATAGCCGGATTTAGAGTAAATCCGTTTACACCATGTCCTGTAGTATAAACTAACATTGTAGACGTACCATAAACGACATATCCAGCAGCAACTTGTTCGCTTCCTTTTTGTAAAAAATCTTCTAATTGTACAGGAGTTCCTACAGGAGTTACGCGTCTGTAAATAGAGAAAATAGTACCCACAGAAACATTCACATCTATATTGGAAGAACCATCTAAAGGATCTATTAAAACAACATATTTGTTTTGATGATTTTCATCCTGACTATTTACAGTAATAAAATGATCTTCTTCTTCACTAGCTATACCACAAACAATATTTCTATTGGTTAATGTTTGTATAAATTTATCATTCGCGTAAATATCTAGTTTTTGTTGATCTTCTCCTTGAATGTTTGTTTCACCAGCAGCACCAATAATATCAACTAACCCCGCCTTGTTTACTTCATGATTAACTACTTTAGCCGCTAAACGTATAGAATTAATGAGTCGAGATAATTCTCCTGAGGTATATTTGAAAGAAGATTGATTTTCAATAATAAACTCACCTAACGTTTGATTTTTTTTAGCCATAAAAAAGATACAATTTTATTATTCCACAAAGATGCCAACTTTTTTATGTAACTACAACGTTTTCGGATAGTATTTTAACATTTTAAGGATAAAAAAGTGCAAGAAAAAAACATTCAATTTTATTTTTACATTTGTCATGAAAAATAAAAGTAAAAAAGAATGAAAAAATTAATACTTTATATTCTATTATTAATGAACCTTGTGTCTTTTGGTCAAAGTACCGATTTAGATAGAGAAAGGTTTAGTGTTTCTTATGTAAGTTTACCAGATAAACCAATATTAGATAATGATAAGAGAACTTATTCGATAAATATTAGAAGCCTTTCTATTAAGGGGTTTTCAAAAGTTAAATCTCCAGGGAATTTGGATATTGATTATCAATTTTTAGGAACTAAAACTAGTGATGTAACGATAGACAAAAAAAAACATGAAAAGAAGGACAAAGATGGTAAAGTAATATCAGTTTCTTACACTTATGTTGCTAGAGCCAAATATTCTTCTGAAGCTTCTATAAAAATAGTTAATAGCATTACAAACAATAGTTCTGAGAAATATTTTTCTGAAAGTACAGGTTATGTGAGTAAAACTTTTAATAGTAGACGTGTAGCTGAAAAACATTATGAGTATAATAAAGAGGAACTGAAAACAGATCATCGAGTTAAACATAAAAGAACTATTAAAAAAGAGATAAGTTCTTTTTTGAATAGAGAATATGGGTATATCCCTAAAAATGTAAGTAGTGAATTTGTATGGATTTTAGATTCAAAGAAACATCCTGAGTTTAAAAAACACCATGAAGCATATAATACAATGAAAAGTATTTTTGCTAAAATGAAATATGATGAACCTACTGATAAAATTAAAGAAGAGTTACAACCAGTTATAGCATATTTTGAAGGAGTCATTCCAAGATATCCAGGGACAAAAAGGAGAACTAGAAAATTAAAATATGCAAGTTATTATAATCTTGCCAATATTTATTATTATTTAGATATGCCAGATAAGGTGAAAGAATATGGGCAGAAAATAATAGATAATGATTATGATAAGTCAGATGGGAGACGTTATTTGGAATATGCAGAATCTTTAAAACATACACTGAGTGTTAATAAAACGGACTCTAGACATATGAAGGTTTTAACGGAGGATATTAGCAATGTTGGAGAGGTAAATGAAAATATAGAAACTTTAGAAACACAGAATAATGTTCAGCTAAATTTAAATAAAGCGTATTTAATAACTAAAAAGAATGATACTATTCTTGTAGAAATTAGAAAGAAAGATATAGAAAATATAGCTTATAATATATCTACAACAGCTTATGATAATGATGGAGTTTTAATTGGAACTAAAAAAATGAAAGCTAAAAATTGTAAAGAACTGTTATTTGTAGATGGACTTTATTATAAGAACATAAAATTTAATTCTTCTTCAGAAAAATCTAAATTTAAATCGAAGAAAGTAGGACAAATAACTTTAGGAAGAACTCCTGATAAGTTGTGTAAAGTACTTTTTGAATCGGAAAAGATAGGATTATATAAATTTAAAAATAAAGAATTAGTGGTTGTTACTCCAGAAATTAAAAATGGAGAATCCACTCAAGGAAAAGAATTTGTTTTTGGGTTTAATAGAATATTAGCAACGTTATCAATCTATTGTCCTAATGTATCTCAGAGAGCAAAAAATAAAGGATATAAAAATACGGAGGAGAGCTTGCTTAAATTTTGTAAAGATTATTCAAGTTGTGAGTAATTCATTTTAAATAAAAATACAAATTAAAAAGGTAACCATGTATGGTTACCTTTTTTAGTTAACTAAAAAAAGGATTTTACTATATTCAGTATATGTTTATTTTAAGACTTAAATTTAAAAATTGTTTACTTTTTTTAGCATTCTTGTTAAAAAACTCAACAAAAAAAGAATGATGTGTTGTAATTTGTTATTTTTTTTAGCAAGGGGTTATAAAAACTATTTTTGCTTAAAATTTAAAAGAAATGAGTTTTAGTATTCGTAAAGGAGAAGTTAAAGATGCAAAAGCTATTTTGGATTTAATTACTGAGTTAGCAGTTTTTGAAAAAGAACCTGATGCTGTAGCTATTACTGTAGAAGATTTAATAAAAGATGGTTTTGCAGAAGCTCCTAGGTTTAAAACATTTGTAGCTGAAGAAAATGATGGAGCTATTATTGGAATGGCATTATTTTATGAAAGATATTCTACATGGAAAGGTAAAGCAATACATTTAGAAGATTTAATGGTTACTGCTTCTAAAAGAGGTATAGGAGTAGGAAAGGCTTTGTATAAAGAAATAATGAAATACGCATTTGATAATAATTATAAACGAGTATCATGGGAAGTTTTAGATTGGAATACTAATGCGATACGATTTTACGAAAATACCGGAGCAACAGTTTTTAAGGAATGGAAAGTTGCACAAATGAATAGTGAAAACTTAGAAAATTTTATACATGAGAATATTTAAATTTGGAGGAGCATCAGTTAAAAATCCAGATGCAGTTAAAAATATAGCTCGTGTTTTACAACATGTTGGAACTGAAAATACTTTAGTAGTAATTTCAGCAATGGGCAAAATGACAAATGCTTTTGAAAATTTGGTAACAAGTTATAGGGCTGAAGAAGGACTTTCATCAGCATTAGAGTTTGTAAAAAACTTTCATTATGAAATGTTGTCGGGTCTATTTCAAAAAGAACATGAAGTTTATAATAAAGTAACCATTTTATTTGGTGAATTAAGTGGTTTTATGACAACTAATTTATCTACTGATTATAATTATGTGTATGATCAAATAGTAAGCTTTGGTGAATTAATGTCTACTACCATTGTAAGTGCATACTTAAAAGAAATAGGGCTAGAGAACAATTGGCTAGATGTTAGGAATTTTGTAATAACTGATGATAACTATAGAGACGCTAAAGTTAATTGGGAATTAACAGAAAAAGTTATTCAAGAAAAAGTAGATACTACAAAATTAAATATAACACAAGGTTTTTTAGGCGGTAGTAATGGTAAAACAACAACTCTAGGGAGAGAAGGATCTGATTATACTGCGGGTATTTTTGCATATTGTTTAAATGCAGAAAGTGTTACTATATGGAAAGATGTACCAGGAGTTTTAAATGCCGACCCAAGAGTTTTTGAAGAAACAGAGTTGCTTGAAAAAATATCTTATACAGAAGCGATAGAAATGGCTTTTTATGGAGCTTCTGTAATTCATCCTAAAACGTTACAACCTTTAGAGCAAAAACGAATTCCTTTATTTGTTCGTTCTTTTGAGAATTTAGATCAAACAGGTACATCTGTAACAAAAACTGTAGGAATAGAGCCTGAAGTTCCTTGTTACATTGTTAAGAAAAATCAAATCTTAGTTTCTGTTTCAGCAAAAGATTTTTCTTTTATGGTAGAAGATAATATAAGTGCTGTTTTTAAAAAATTACACGACTATAAATTAAAGGTAAATCTAATTCAGAATTCAGCATTAAGCTTCTCTGTATGTGTAGAGGATAAATATGGAATGTTTGAAGATTTTTACAATGATATTAAATCTACTTTTAATATTAAGTCATATAAAAACGCAACATTATTTACTATTAGACATTTTGATGATGAGGCTATTACCAATATAAAACGAAGAGGTAAAGCGATTATTAGGCAAATTAATACAGAAACTGCGCAATTAGTAATTCAAGAAAAACAGGAATAACAGCAATTTTCTTAATATATTTGTAGTTAAAGTTAACGCCAAATTATGAGTTTAGTAACATCTAAAGAAGTTGCAAAAGCAATAAATGTAGATAAATTAGGTATTCTAGGTACGTTTATTGGATGGTTGCTAATTAAGGTTTTAAGAATTTCTAGAGTAAGTAAAGTTTATGACAAACATAAACATAAAAGTGATTTGCCTTTTTTAAAAGGATTACTTGATGAGTTTAAAATAGAATTTGAAATACCGGAAGAAGATTTTAAACGTATTCCTAAAGAAGGCCCTTTTATAACTATATCAAATCATCCTCTTGGAGGAATAGACGGAATTTTATTATTAAGGTTATTAGTAGAACATAGGCCAGATTATAAAATAATTGCAAATTTTTTGTTGCATAGAGCAGATCCATTAAAACCTTATATAATGCCAGTTAATCCTTTTGAAGATCATAAGGATGCTAAATCTAGCTTAGCAGGTATAAAAAAATCGTTATTACATTTAAGAGAAGGGAAACCATTAGGTATATTTCCGGCAGGAGAAGTTTCTACTTATAAAGATGGTAAATTAATGGTTGATAAGCCATGGGAAGAAGGAGCTGTAAAGCTAATTAAAAAAGCAAATGTACCTGTAATTCCTATTTATTTTCATGCTAAAAACAGTCGCTTTTTTTATTTTTTATCTAAAATAAGTGGTGTTTTAAGAACCGCAAAATTACCTTCTGAATTACTTTCTCAAAAGCGTAGAGTTATTAAAGTAAGAATTGGGAAGCCAATTTCAATTAAAGATCAAAATCAATATAAAGATATTCCAGCATTTTATGAGTTTTTACGTAAGAAAACATATATGCTAGCAAATCCTTTTGAGAAAAATCAAAAGTTAATTTCTACCAAAAACTTAAAAATTCCAAAGAAGGCTAAAAGTATTAGTTCTCAGAGAAATACTGATTTAATTTCTAAAGAAATAGATGAATTAAGAGATGATGGAAAACGTTTGTTAGAAAGTAAAAACTACGAAGTGTTTTTTACAGAAGCAAAAGTAATTCCGAATTTAATTCATGAAATAGGAAGGTTGCGAGAAATTACTTTTAGAGAAGTTGGAGAAGGAACCAATAAACCTTTAGATTTAGATAAATATGATAAGTATTATTATCATTTAATTTTATGGGATAATAAAGCTAGTAAATTAGCAGGGTCTTACAGAATGGGCTTAGGTAAAGATATTTATAAAAAACATGGTATACATGGTTTTTACATTCATAGCTTGTTTAGAATTGAACCAGAATTGTATACAATGATGGAGCAAACAATAGAGTTAGGTAGAGCATTTATTACTAAGGAATACCAACAAAAACCAATGCCTCTTTTCTTATTATGGAAAGGTATTTTGCATGTTACCTTAAGATATCCTAAGTATAAATACTTAATGGGAGGAGTAAGTATAAGTAATCAGTTTTCTGAATTTTCAAAATCATTAATGATTGAATTTATGAAATCTCATTATTATGACCCTTATGTGGCTCAATATATTTATCCTAAAAAAGAATATAAAGTAAAATTAAAAGACGGAGATAAAGATTTTGTGTTTGATGCTACTGAGGCAGATATGCAAAAGTTTGATAAAATTATAGATGAGCTTGAGCCAGGAGCACTAAGAATTCCTGTTCTAATAAAAAAATATGTTAAACAGAACGCACGTTTAGTTGCTTTTAATGTAGATCCGAAATTTAATAATGCTGTTGATGGTTTAATGTATATTAAAGTGGCAGAAATACCACAAAGTACTATAAAGCCAGTTTTAGAAGAGTTTCAGGCAGAATTAGAACAAAAAGCATTAGATGATTTAAATAAATAGTGTTTTTAATGCTTTAAG
>CALISK010000266.1 GCA_938041625.1 uncultured Tenacibaculum sp.
CAAAGCTCTGATTATAAAAAAGAAAAAGAGAGAAAAATAAGCGAAGGTTCTGTTTTTACAAAAATAATTAATAGAGAATTACCAGCTAAAATTGTTTACGAAGATGATGACATTATTTCTTTTGTACCTAATAGGTTACAAACGCCTACTCATTTATTAATTGTTCCTAAAAAAGAAATATATACTATTAATGATATTACTGAGGCAGATACTAATGTACTTGGGAAATTATTTTTAGTTGCTAAAAAGTTAGCTAAAGAATATGGAGTTTCAGAATCTGGTTATAGGTTAACCATTAATGTTAATGAAGATTCTGGGCAATCAGTATTTCATATACATATGCATTTATTAGCTGGAAAAAAACTAGGTAATATGACTTCTTCTAAAGAGAAGAAAAATTAACTTTTATTTTTAATTTTCCCTCTATATTGAATAGAATTCCTATGCGAACTATATACCGTAATATTGGTAGATAAATTCGGATAAATAAGTACTGTTAGATTATAATTTTCTGAGGTGAAATTTTTATCATTAATAGAAAAACGAATTTTGTATCCTCCTTTTTCTCTTTTTGTGGTTTTAATTTTAGTCGCTATTCCTTTAAAAACAATACCGTTATCAGTGGATCCATAGTTCCCTCCCATTTGTCTTTCTCCGTAATAAGGTAAGCTTACATTCACAGAATCATTCTTCATAATAAAATAATTTGAATGACCAGATATATCAATACTACCAGCAGAACTTCCATTAACAAAAAGGCCAGCATTTTGAAGGCTTACTAAAGAGTTTGTAACTCTTGGATATGCCCAATTAGATTTAATTTCAAAAGATTTATTCGCTATTAAATCTGTTACTTTTTTTAATTCTTCTTTAGAAAGTTCCGTTTTCGTAGAAGCACAACTAAAAAATAGTAATAATGTTATACATAAACTTAGAATATTTCTCATATTATAAATTTACGAAATTTTAAATAAATGAATAAAATACAATTGAATATCAATATTTTATATAAAAAAAGCTTCTTTGAATTTACCAAGAAGCTTTTAAATAATTATATTTTGTAATACGATTAAAATAAAGAAGTAATAATGTCTTTATGAGATATCCCTTCTGCTTCTGCTTTATAATTTTTAACAATTCTGTGCGATAAAATAGGAATGGCAACAGCTTGAACATCTTCAATATCTGGTGAATATTTACCATTTACAGCGGCATGTGCTTTTGCTGCTAAAATTAAATTTTGTGAAGCTCTAGGCCCTGCACCCCAATCGATATATTTTTTAACCAAATCAGCAGCATACTCTGAATTAGGTCTTGTTTTACTCACTAAAGATACTGCATACTCAATAACATTATCTGCCACTGGTATTTTTCGAATCAATTTTTGAATTTCAATAATTTCTGCAGCACTAAATAACGGATTAACAGTATTGTTTTGAGCCGTTGTTGTACTTTTTACTACCTGTACTTCTTCTTCGAAAGTTGGATAGTCTAAATTAATAGAAAACATAAAACGGTCTAATTGAGCTTCTGGTAAAGGATAGGTTCCTTCTTGCTCTATAGGGTTTTGAGTTGCTAATACATAAAAAGGTAATTCTAATTTATAATGATTACCTGCAATAGTAACTGATCGCTCTTGCATTGCTTCTAATAATGCAGCTTGCGTTTTAGGTGGTGTTCTATTAATTTCATCAGCTAATATAATATTAGAAAATATAGGTCCCTTTATAAATTTAAATTTACGAGATTCATCTAAAATTTCACTTCCCAAAATATCGGAAGGCATTAAATCTGGTGTAAATTGAATTCTATTAAATTGAAGACCTAAAGCATCTGATATTGTATTAACTAATAATGTTTTTGCTAAACCAGGTACTCCAATTAATAAGGAATGTCCACCACAAAAAATAGACAGAAGTGTAAAATTTACAGCTTCGTTTTGTCCTATTATAACTTTACCTATTTCTTGTTGTAGTTGTGTATATTTATTTACTAAATTGTTAACTGCTGTAACGTCTGACATTATTGATTTTCTTTTTTCCAGTTGGCTTTAAAGGTACACTTCTTACGATTATCACTAAGTTTTATGTACGTTTCCTCTATTTTTTCTTTAGACCATTTTGCAACTGTTTCTTCTTTTTTCTTAGCTAAAGCTAATTGTTGAACCCTTACATAATCACCAACTAAATCAGCAGTGTGTGTATTGGTTCTATTTTTCATTAAAATTAATTTATACATTTTTCCACCGCCTCTAACTTCATCATAGAAAACATCTGAATAATTACCTTTTTGTAATTCATTAATTCTACCATATAAAGCAGGATCCATTCTAGTTAAATCAAAAGCTGTTTCTCCTGTATATGGGTTTACAATAATTCCTCCATTATTTTTTGTTTCTTTATCTTCAGAGTATTTCTTTACTGTTTCACCAAAAAGAATTTTTCCATCAATTAGATCTTTTTTTAAATTTTCTAATTTCTCTTTAGTTTCTTTTAAGTTATCATCTGTAATTTCAGGCTCAATAAGAATATGCGATACTTCTCTTGAATTTCCTTTAATTTTATGAAGAAGTATAATATGATATCCAAAAGCTGTTTTAAAAGGTTCAGAAATTTGTCCTTCGTCTAATGAAAAAGCAACTTCT
>CALISK010000267.1 GCA_938041625.1 uncultured Tenacibaculum sp.
GTGAAGAAGAAGAGAATAGAAATAAGGTTAAAAGGAAGACCAGAACCTTTATTTTAATTACCAATCATATTTAAACTAAAAAATACATGCACAAATTAGCTATCGTAAGAAGAGAGCATTTCAATGCAGCGCATAGATTACACAATCCGAATTGGAGTGATGCTAAAAACAAAATTGTTTTTGGAAAATGTAATAATCCTAATTACCATGGTCATAACTATGAAATGGAAGTTAAGATAATAGGATTTTGTGATCCTGATACAGGCTATGTTATTGACACAAAAATTGTTTCAGATATTATAAAGAGTGAAGTTTTAGAACGTTTAGACCATAAAAATTTAAATCTTGATGTTCCAGAATTCAAAGAATTAAATCCAACAGTAGAAAATATAGCAATTGTAATTCATAATCTAATAAGAGCAAAAATAGATAGTGAATTTGATGTGAAAATTAAACTTTACGAAACACCAAGAAATTATGTTGAGTACCCTTATTAAAGAAAATATATTGAATAACCTTTCTGAGAAAGAGATAGGAGATGACCATATTAGTACCGGATTAGAAACCCCTATGAGAAAAGATGCTTTTAATATTTCTGATCAAGAAAAAAAAGAGCAAATAGCAGTTTTATTTGGAGAGATAATGAATGTTATGGGACTGGACCTTACAGACGATAGTTTGAAAGGAACCCCTAATAGAGTTGCGAAAATGTATATTGATGAGATATTCTCAGGATTAAATCCAGAAAATAAGCCGAAAATAGCGCTCTTTGATAACAAGTATAGATACAATCAAATGTTAGTTGAAAAAAACATTACTTTTTATTCTAACTGTGAGCATCATTTTGTGCCAATTATAGGTAAAGCACATCTTGCATATATTTCTTCAGGTAAAGTAATAGGTTTATCTAAATTAAATAGAATTGTTGAGTATTATGCTAAAAGACCTCAAGTACAAGAGCGATTAACAAATCAAATAGCAAATGAATTAAAAGAAATTTTAAATACAGAAGATATAGCAGTTATCATAGATGCAAAACATTTATGTGTTTCATCTAGAGGTGTTAAAGATGATACTTCAGCAACTGTAACTACTTACTATGGAGGAGCATTTAATACTCCCGATAAGATAAGAGAATTGCAAAGTTATCTAACTGTTTATTAGTGATTTTTTACTTTAAAATAAGATGATATTTAATTACTTTAGATATAGAAATAAAAATGTTTTTATTTGTAGCAAGTGATGCTTATATTTGTAGCAAATGAAAAATATAGCTAAAAATATAAAGCATTTGCGTCGGTTAAAACAATTAACCCAAGAGCAATTTGCAGAGAGTGTATCTATAACTCGTTCTAGAGTTTCTTCTTATGAAGAAAACAGATCAGAACCTTCTATAGATACCTTAATAATGTTTTCAAAGTATTTTAAACTTCCTATAGATGTACTGGTAAAAAATGATTTAACCTATGCATCAGATAGTTCGTTTATAGAAATAGGAAATCAACGTGTTTTATTTCCTATTACTGTAGATAATGAAAATGATAACATGATAGAAGTGGTTCCTACTGAAGCTTCTGCTGGATATTTATTAGGGTATGATGATCCAGAATATATTGAGCGTTTAGAGAAAATCAAACTTCCTTTTTTACCTACTGGTAAGCATAGAGCTTTTCCAATTAAAGGGGATTCTATGCATCCAATGAAAAATGGATCATATGTAGTAGCTAGTTTTGTAGAGGATATAAGAGACGTTAAAGACGGTACTTCTTATATCGTTATAACAAAGAATGATGGAATGACTTATAAGCGTTTGTATAATAAAATAGAAGAGAATAAATCACTGTTACTTGTACCAGATAATAAGAATTATGATTCTTATAATATTCCTATATCTGAAGTTATAGAGTTATGGGAGTTTACTTGCAGTATTAATACACAAGAGTATGATGAGCAAGATTTAAAAATCAGTAGTATTGCTAATATGTTAAACCAATTAGGGGTAGAATTAAAAGCATTAGAAAAATTACAAAAATAATGTTCTAAGAGAAATTAAGAAGTTAATGTGTTTATTGTTTCAATAACTCTTAAAGCGGCTTTTTCTCCAGAAATCATAGCAGCATTTAAAGAACCATTTAATTGAGTATCTCCTGCTAAAAAAATAGTACTATTTATCTGCGTATTTAAAGGTGATATATCATATTGTAAATTATGAATTTCTGGCAAAGCTTTTTTTATACTGTACAGCCTTATAAATTTACAAGAATTAATATTACAATACTCTCTTAATTCTTTTTTAACCTGTTTAACAAGATGATCATCAGATAGATTTTGAACATTAATAATAGTTACAGAAAGTAATTCTTTGTTTGTTTTTATATTAGATTCTAAACTAGTATGATAAAAAATATTATTAATTAGAGAATTATTTTCAGGAATAAGACCAATTAATGGTTTTTGAATAATTCTTTTTTCAGTTTCAAAATATATGGTAACACAAGATTTCCATTTTATAGAATTATTGTTAGAATCAGGAATTAAGTTATTAGATTCCGTAGCAATTATAGTGTAGTCATTTTTTATTTTGTTATCATTTGAAAATTTTATTTCACCATTTTCAACTGATTTTACATGAGTATTAAATTGAAAAGCGGTGTTTTTTAAATTTTGAGCTAACTGTTTTGGAATTGCTTCCATACCAGATCTAGGAATGGTAGCATGTCCTTTTCCAAACATTTTATAAATAAATTCAAACATTCTACTAGAGGTTTCTAGTTTTTTTTCTAGAAAAATACCGCTAAAAAAAGGAATAAAAAAATCATGTATAATTTTAGAAGAAAAACCTAGATCCATTAAATAAGATAAGGTAGTTTTTTCTTTATCAGAAAATATAGTAGAGATAGTTTTTTTCTTTAATTGATTATTTAATTTTAGTATTTTATATTTATCTAAAGGAGTTGCTATTTTTGAAAATACTGTAGAAAATAATAATGAAAAGTCTCTTAAAGGGTCTCCTAGTATATTTTGCTTTCCCTCTTTAAAAATAGAAGCTCCAGGTAAAATTTTCTGTAAATCTAAAGATGCTAAGTTTAGATATTTTTGAACAGCTGGATACGCTGTTAATAATACTTGAAATCCGTGATCTAAATAATAGTTATTTACAATGTCTGTTTTTATTCTTCCGCCAACTCTATCTGTAGCTTCAATAATTGTAGGACTAAAACCGTTTTGTTCTAAAACAGTAGCAGCAATTAAACCACTAATTCCAGCACCAACTATATGTATTTTATAATCTTTCTTTTTCATTTTGTTTAATTATTTGTTCAAATATATAAACAAAAATATTATTTTTGTAACCTAGAAGAAATAATTTTTATTATTTCTTCATTAAAAAAATTAAAGTTATTGTGGTAATTAAAATGCAAATTCATTCACACTATAATAATCGATATTTTTAATATAAATTTTGTTGTATAAAAAAATAATAACTATGAAAATAAATGATAAAGCAAAGTTGTCTTCGGGTATTTCTATCAATACTGAAAAAAAATCAATTTATGATATTGCTATAAATGATATTAATGAGGTACCTATTTCGCTATTAGATTTTAAAGGAAAGAAAATACTGTTTGTAAATGTAGCTTCTAAATGCGGATTTACAAAGCAATATAATCAATTACAAGAGTTGAGTGACAATTATAAAGAAAAGCTAATAGTTATAGGTTTACCGTGTAATCAATTTGGTAGTCAAGAACCAGGAGGTTCTTCTCAAATTAAAGAATTTTGTACATTAAATTTTGGAATAAAATTTTTATTAACTGAAAAGATTCATGTTAAAGGAAATAAACAGCATCCTTTATATACATGGTTAACATCTAAAAAATTAAATGGAAAGAAGAGTTCTAGTGTAAAATGGAATTTTCAAAAATATTTAGTAGATGATATAGGTAATTTAATAGACTATTATTATTCAATAACTAAACCAATGAGTTCAAAAATAACGAAGCACATATAGTAGTGTAATTAAAAAATATTAATCTTTCTAATAAATAAAAATTGGATTAGAATTATAATATTAAAGTTATTATTTTTCTATATCATACTACTAGAAAGTTTATTCATTTCTTTTAAAACAGCTGGATGCTTTTTATGTCCCCAAATTTTATCTCTAGCCATTTTCGTGCTTTTTTGTAAATCAACAATAGGAAATGGATAGTTTTCACCTATAATAACACCGCAAAAAGTTTGTTCCATTGCTGTCATTTTCCAAGGTTCATGAATGTGTGATATAGGAACATTGGCAAGTTCTGGAATCCATTTTTTTATAAATATTCCTTGAGAGTCATGTTCTTTCGAATTTTTTATGGGATTATATAAGCGAACAGTACCATTACCTGTAGTACCCGCTTGCATTTGAAATTGAGGATAATGAATACCAGGCTCATAATCTAAAAATAGCCGAGCTAAATGATATGTACCGTCTCGCCAGTCTTGATCTAGATTAAGTGTTAAAAAAGAAACGACCATTGCTCGCATTCTAAAATTAATCCAACCAGTCTGTTCAACAGCTCGCATGCAAGCATCAATAATAGGATATCCAGTAGTACCTGTTTCCCAGGCTTTAAGGAATACTTTGTTTTTTTTATGTAACAATAATTCATAGCCACTATTTACACAGTTAGTTTCATAATTACATTGTAATTCAAATTCTTGAATAAAACTACAGTGCCAGAATAATCGAGTAAGCATAGCAGAGAAAGCATTACTGTTTTTTGTTCCATTAGGATGAGTTCCTATAAACTGAAAAGCTTGTTTAATACTAATATTTCCCCAAGCTAGAAAAGGAGACAATCTACTACAAGCTATTCTACTTTCAGTAGGTTTAGAGATATGTTTTTGATAATTAAAACCTCTTTTATTAGTAAAGGATGTTAAATACCTCCAAGCGTTTTGCTCACCCGCCGGTTGAAAATATTTAGGGTACTCTTGTAATTTAACCTTTAGTTTATTAGGAAGGTTAAATGAATGTTTAAAAGTTTCTTGTTTAGAAATAGAATACGTATTCTTAATTATAGGAGTGTGCATTTTTTTATGCCACTGTTTGTCCCAGTTAATTTTGTTAGTAATGCCACGTAAAATACCATCTCTTTGTGATTCTTGCCAAAGAATACTATTTTGTTTACAAAATAAGCTGATTTCTTTATCACGTTTCCAAGTAACTTTAGTGCCACTTTCACGAAAACTAAAAATAATATTTATAATAAACTTATCTTTTAAATGCTTAAAAACGGTTATTGCTTCTCCATAAAAAATAGTAACCCTTCTGTTAAAAGGAGCTAATGTTTTATTTAAATTTAAAATAGAATGATAAATAAATTGTAAATGCCGTGGACTAGTATCTGGATAATCGATTAACTTGGGTTCGAATAAATAAATAATAAGATAAGGAATATCAGATTGTTCCGCTTTTAACAATGGTTCGTGATCTTGAGAGCGTATATCACGTTTTAACCAAACAATATTTAGAGGTTTTTTACTAATATTTTTTTATATAAAAATACAGACTATTTTTAGAATAATTGTAAGAATAGTTGCTTTTATATTTTAAAGGATGAAATAGGGAGGTTTGTAATAATAAATTAAAGAATTATAGCATATAAATAAAAAGTCCTTTTGTATTGGGGTACAAAAGGACTTTTATTAATCAACCAAATAAATCTAAAAAAATCTCTTTCTTGTAGAATTGAGATTTCAAAAAATGAAATTCTTTTTGAGGTATTATAAATACACTCTATATATTTTAAAAACTATTTTCTTGAACTTAATTACACTTCAAAGATACCATAGGTTTGTAGTTTGTTTTATTAAAAATCGCTATTGAACTTTAAACTATAGATGAACAGATTGTATTGATCGATGAAATGTAAATAACTTATTTTTTATGTTAGTTGGTTGTTATTGAGTTATATGTGGTTTTTCTTGTAGAACTGATTAAAAAGGAATAAATAAAAAGTCCTTTTGTATTGGGGTACAAAAGGACTTTTATTAATCAACCAAATAAATCTAAAAAAATCTCTTTCTTGTAGAATTGAGATTTCAAA
>CALISK010000268.1 GCA_938041625.1 uncultured Tenacibaculum sp.
ATGTAAAGAAGCAATCATTTTAGAAAGAATGTTAATAGGGTTAGCAACAGCTCCACCATATAATCCAGAATGAAGATCTCTATTAGGGCCAGTAATTTCAACTTCAACATAACTTAAACCGCGTAAACCAGTCGTAATAGAAGGAATATCATTTGCAATCATTCCAGTGTCAGAAATCAAAATAACATCATTAGATAATTTTTCTTTATTTCTAGGTACAAACCAAGCTAAACTTTCTGAACCGACTTCTTCTTCTCCTTCAATCATAAATTTAACATTACAAGGTAAGTTACCAGTAGTAGTCATGTATTCTAAAGCTTTAACATGCATATACATTTGACCTTTATCATCACAAGCGCCACGTGCGAAAATAGCACCTTCAGGATGAATGTCTGTTTTTTTAATAACAGGTTCAAAAGGAGGAGAGGTCCATAAATCAATTGGATCAGCGGGTTGAACATCATAATGACCATAAACTAATACAGTAGGTAAGTTCTTATCTATGATTTTTTCTCCATAAACAATAGGATATCCTGGTGTTTCACATAATTCAATAGTATCGCATCCTGCTTTCTTTAAAGAGGCCATAACAGCATCGGCTGTATTTAAAACATCTTGTGAATAAGCAGTATCAGCACTAATAGAAGGGATTTTTAAAAGGTCTATTAATTCATTTATAAAACGATCTTTATGTTCAGAAATATACTGTTGAATAGTTTGCATGATAAAATTTAAATTTACGCTAAGTTAAATTATTTTGATTAATAATATTTATTGTAATTTTTAAACAATTGTAATGTGTTGATTTTTAA
The DNA here is from genome assembly GCA_938041625.1 of uncultured Tenacibaculum sp. GTDB lineage: Bacteria > Bacteroidota > Bacteroidia > Flavobacteriales > Flavobacteriaceae > Polaribacter. The sequence goes on from CALISK010000268.1 coordinate 813, forward strand.
TTAAAAAAGAAAAAGAACAAATTAAATGATATTTTAAGTTTGAGATTTGAATAGTTTTTTTATATTTGCAAACCAAATTTTAGTATTAGCGGGCGTGGTGGAATTGGTAGACACGCTAGACTTAGGATCTAGTGCCGCAAGGTGTGGGAGTTCGAGTCTCCCTGCCCGTACAAATAAAAACGCAATAAAAGCTGCTTTCAGTAGTTTTTATTGCGTTTTTTGTTAAATTTGAATTGAATTAAAAAAAATAGGGATTAAAAAGTATATAAAAGTATTTTTTTTGTCAGTACTATCTTTATCAAGTTGTAATAATGAAAATAAAGGTAAAAAGTATACGATAGGATATTCTCAGTTTTCTACAGATGAGAATTGGCGTAAAGCTGTAACTCAATCTATGAGAATAGAAGAAAAATATCATGAGAATGTAGAATTGATTATTTCAAACTCTAAATCTAATGTAGACCGACAAATTTCCGATATTGAAAACTTTATAGAAAAAGAAGTTGATGCTATAATTGTTTCTCCAATAGCTACAAAACCTTTAAAAGCAATCATTAATAAAGCATTAGATAATAAAATACCTGTTATTTTATTGGATAGAGCGGTTAGTAATTTTACTTCTTTTGTTGGAGTTGATAATTATGAAGTGGGGATTAATGCAGCTAAATATTTAAAGTCTTTTAAAAAGAATATAAATATTGTGGAAATTAAAGGATGGGCAGGTACTTCACCAACAAAGCATATAAGTTTAGGTTTTAAAGAAACGATAAAAAGTGATGATAGATTAAATGTAATTGCTAGAATTCAAGATAGTTATGACGATTCTGATGTAAAAGAGAAATTTAGAGATTTATTAGAAAAAAAAAATGATATAGATTATGTTTTTGCGCACTCAGATGATTTAGCTTTTAAAGCTTATGAGGTTGCTAAAAAAATGAATTTAGAAAAGAGAATAAAATTTATAGGTGTTGGTGGGTTGCATTTTGATAAAGGAGGAGTTAATTTAGTAAGAGAAAAAATATTAGATGCTACTATTTTATGCCCTACAGGAGGAAAAGAGGCATTTAATATTACCGTTCAAGCAATAAAAAAAGAACAAGTAAAAAAAGATTACCTACTTCCTTCTGTTATTGTAGATTCAACAAATGTTGATTTATTAAAAAGGCAGTTAGCACTTATTAATAATCAAGAACTAGATATCAATAGGCAACAATTAAAAATTGACGAACAATTAAAATTATATAATTCACAAAAAGATTTTTTAATAGCAACATTACTTTTTCTAGGAATTATAATAACATTACTGATTATTACTTTTAGATCTAATCAAAAATTAATAAATCAAAAAAGATTGTTAGTTAAATTGATAGATCAAATTGATAATCAAAAAAAAGAGATTGAGCAAATAGCAGAAGATTTAAGAGTAGCAAGTGAAGCAACAAATAATTTTTTTACAGGAGTATCGCATGATTTTAAAACACCTATTTCTTTAATTTTATCTTCCACAGAATCATTAATAGGATCTGGAGAAGAACAGAAACCAACAGAATTTAATCTAATTTATAATAACTCTAAGCGTTTGCTTAGAATGATAAATCAGTTGTTAGATTTTAGGAGAGTCGAGAGCCGTAAATTTAAATTAAAAGCATCTAAAACAGATATTAAAGAGTTTGTTAAAACTATTTTTTTAGATTTTAGAAATGAGGCGAATAAGAAAAAAATAAAATATGATATAAATACAGAGATTAATGAGCCCAATTTATTTATAGATAAAGGGTTGTTTGATAATTTGTTATTTAATCTTTTTTCAAATGCTTTTAAATTTACACCCTCAGGAGGAAACATATCGATTAAGTTAACGGAAGATACCAACCAAGTATTTATATCGGTAAAAGATTCTGGTATTGGTATTCCTGAAAGTGAAAAAGATAAAATTTTTAATCAATTTTTTCAAGGCTCTAATAATAATCAGTCTAGTTCAGGGATAGGTTTATATTTAACAAAAGAATATGTGAAATTACATAAAGGGACTGTTGAAGTAGTCTCTAAAAAAGGAAAAGGGGCAGAGTTTATTATCTCCATTCCAAAAGGGAATTCACATTTAAAAGCAGAAGAGATATTAGTTGATGAGGAGGTGAAGGTTTCAGAGTTTGTGCTAATAACTCCTTTTGAAGAAGATAATTCTATTAAAGATGATGAAAAAGAAAAAGAAACATTATTATTAATAGAGGATAATACAGATCTTCGAGAGTTTTTGAAAACAAAATTATCGAGTGTATACAAAGTGTATGATTCTGATGGACTTAAAGTAACAGAAAAAGTATTAGAGATTATTCCTGATATAATTCTTAGTGATGTAAATTTACCAGATAAAAGTGGTTTTGAAATTTGTGATTTTGTAAAAAAAGATGAAAGAACCTCTCATATTCCTGTAATAATGTTAACTGCTTTAAATACAGATGAAGCTCATTTAGAAGGATTGAAATGTGGGGTAGATATGTTTTTAACTAAGCCATTTAATCTATCTGTATTATTTCAATCTATAGAATCGTTACTATATAATAGAAAAAAGCTTCAATATCATTATAAAGAAAAGATAGATAAAAAACTCTTAGTAAATACAAATAACAATAAAAAGAAAAGTAAGAATAAAGAGACTGAATTTCTTGATAAAATAAATAAATATATTCAAGATAACATAGATGATTCTACTTTTACTGTAGAAGTTTTAGCAGAAAAGTTGAGTATATCTAGAGTTCAGTTGTATCGGAAAATTAAAGCTGTTTTAGGTATAACAATTAGCGATTATATTCAAAACATAAGATTAGAAAAAGGAAAAGAAATGTTGATTGATAAAAAGGATTTAACAATAGCAGATATAGCTTACTCTGTTGGTTTTTCTTCTCCAAATTACTTCTCTACTGCTTTTAAAAATAAATTTGGAATAACACCTAAAAAATTTAAAAGTTTAAATTAAATGTAACATTTTTCATGTTTTTGTTATTCAAGCTACTGTTTTTTCAGTGTTTTACGATTTTATTTTTAATGTAACAATTTTAAAGTATAAGAAGTAAATTATAGAATACCTTTGACTCATAAAGATCTTTCTTTGTGTGAATCACAGATTAAAATAAAAAAGTTGGGGGACTATTTTATGTTTAAATTTCAATTATTCATAAAGAAAAGATTAATAATTAAAGGTGTAGTTTTTACTATGCCTTTTTTGTTGTTTGTATATTTAAAGTTTTAACAAAAAACTAGATAGCTTGGACTTGTAGTTTGTGTATTAAACAAGTTAATGTGTTTAAAATTTAGAATATAAAACTACATTAATTTTAACTTTTGCTTTTTGCTTTTTTTATTTTTGGCACGCTACTTGGTATTATGTAAGTGTATATCAACATAATGATATGCATTTAAAATCAAAAAGTATGAGAAAATTTGTTTTACTACTTACAGGGTTTTTGTTAGTAACTTTTTCAGCTAATGCATCAGAAACTAGTGTAAATACAACTGCACGTTATGACAACTATGGAAAATCGTTCATCTTTAATGAAGGAGGGGTTGAATTCTCAATATATGCAGATGGACAATTTGATTTTTACTTAAATGGTTCAAGAAACGGTGTAAACGTTAATGTAAATGCTCCAGGAGTAAACATTAGTTTTAATTCAGGTTTCAATTATGATTCATATGTACAATATGATGATTATGGAGCAGTAGTACAAATTCAAGCTATTCCGGTTTTCTATGATCATTATGGTAGAATTACACAAGCAGGAGACGTGTTTATAAACTACAACCGTTGGGGACGTATTTCAAGAGTAGGAGGCTTGTATGTAAATTACAATAGTTATGGTGATTTCTTGAATTGTTCAGGGTATATCAATCGCCTTAATAGACGTTATATGTACAGACCATTTCATGCATACTTTGCTTTGCCAATTGTAGATAGATGTGTTGTTTGGAATAACCCATATAGAAGATTCTATTCACCATATAGATTTTCATATACTGTATATAGAAATAATTATTACAATGGATATTATAGTAGATCATATAGAACCCGTAATTACTGTAGACCAGGAAGCAGCGTAAGAAATTTCAATAGAGGGCGTAGAGTAGCTAGTGCAAGAAATGTAAAGTTTAGATCAAGAGACAATAGAAGAACGATGTATCAGAGAAATGATCGTAACTATAGAAAGATAAATAGAAGTAGATCGAGAGTTGCTAGTAATACTAATCGTAATGTAAACAGATCTCGTACGGTTACAAGAGATACAAGAGTAGTTTCAAGAGATAGAAATAGAGCAGTAACTAGAAATGTTTCTAAAAATAGCACTCAAACTAGAGAGAGAAGTAGAAATACTATAGTTAATAGATCGAAAAGTAGAGCACCAATATATAACAGAACTGCTAGAAATAAACAAACTCAAAAAACAAGAGGTTATTCAAGAAATCGTTCTGTTAGTAAAACAACGAATCAAAATAGTCGATACA
>CALISK010000269.1 GCA_938041625.1 uncultured Tenacibaculum sp.
ACGTGGTTATATCAGTTTACTAGATTACTACAAGAAAACTAAGTATCATTAACGAACCGCCGTATACGAGACCCGTATGTACGGTGGTGTGAGAGGCGCACTCTCTTCAATTATGGAGAGAGCCGTCTACTCGATTGGCAGTTGCCTATTACCAATCATAAAGCTCTTTAATATCTCCAATATCTATTGAGGGTAAATCATTTATTTTCTTTATAGCAGTAATTGAAGCAGTATCATTATATACTGAACTATACATATTCAAACCTTCTTCTGGGTATAATACTTGAAAAGCATATCTCATCATCCTTTTTTCGATAATTTCTTTGCTTTCTGAATTAACGTGATTCTCAGTTAGAGCTGAAATAATTGACCCTGTTTCTTCATTTCTGTGATTGAATATTTTTCGAATAAAGACTTTGAAAACTAATGAAGATTCTGTTTGTAATTTAAACGGCTCTTCTGTTGCTTTCGGAAGGTCTTTTACATTATGGTAAATTTCGACCTTCTTTGAAATCATAGTTTCAATTAGTTTTGCTAAATTTATAATTGGGTCATCAATTATAATCATAGTTTTTCTTAATTTATCTATAATTAAATAGTCCTTTTCCTTTTTTAATAATACATATCGGTTATTAATATTGTTCAGTATCTCTTTATGAATTTCCATATATTTATTTAAGGTAAGAACTATTAGTATCAAATGTTACTCTACTTTTACCTATTGGTAAAATTACGGATTGAATTTGTGGCGAACCTTCTTCTTGGGCTGTTTTTAACCAATTTATATCGTGTATACTTGGTTTAGTTGTTCCATTGGGATGTGTATGAGAAAGTAATATTTCAAAAGCGTCAATTGGAAGTTCAACGCTATTACTAGTTCCTTTAAAAATTGAATATCCCGAACCATTTATTCTAAACATTAAAGCAAATTCAATTTTAAATCTTTCAGTTATCTGTCTAATTAAGTTTTGATTTGGTAAAAAATCTAAAGGGACTCCATATTCTGGAAGACCGTGTTCTTCAAATTTTGAAATAATATTTTCTGGTGTTAACATATTTTTTCAGGTTACTGCCAACGGCTAAGTGTATGAAATGTAGCGTGTAAAAAGATACTACATTTTGAATTTAGCACAGAGCCAATTTTTTGTATTTTGATTTAACTTCTCAGTTTAAAAGCCAAATATAAAACTTGGCGGTCTCAGCAAATAAAACACAAACCTTATGGTTTAGCACTTATTAGCTATGTTTTATACACCGTGTTGGCAATAGTATTTTTATCCTTCATCAGGTACTAGTCTAGTTTCATCATAATAAAATTTCAGTTTAGAAACTTGTTCTTTAGTCACGTTAAATTTATTTATTAAAGCTTCTTTGATTCCATTTTCATGAAATTGAGCTTCCACTCCAAAGTATTCTATATCTTCAAATTCAAATGTTAAAAACTCTTGATGAGCTTGTTTATTAAAATCAACCTTATTTTCCTCCTTTAATAAAAATGGTTCGATACTGCCTTTTTCCAATATCAATCTCCATTCACTTTCAGCTCCAAAACAGTAGTGGTTATCTACAGTTTTTTCATTTCTAATCAAAGAACCATAAAAATTTTTACTAAAAGAGGAAATTGCAAAAGATTGTTTATAATACTTATGCCGTTCTCCAATTAAAGAATTAGAAATGCTTGATTTAATAGTGTTTGTGTCTATTTTGTTTAAAACATCAAAACCTTCAAGTATTGTATTAGTTATAGAAGAGTTTCTTTCAAAATAAAGCACTGGATTTAGTTTGTTTTTTATAGCCCATTCAGATTTCATTCCAATACTTAAGTGTCCATATGTTCTTAATATATGTTTTGCTTCTTCGTGTCTTAAATGAGAAAAGGAAACCATTGGATAAGAAAAATCAATACACCTTGTTAAATCACAAAGAGACTCTTTGCAATATGAAAATCTAAACCCATTTTCAATTATACTTTTTATAATACTTACATTTTCTGTTACGTGAATTAATGGGTATTGTAACTGAAGGTATGAATTTGCAACGGCGTTGCTTATATAGTGATTCATTCTATATTTTTTGTTTTTTCATATTATTGCCAACGTTAAATATATGGCAAGTTGGGCAGAAAATAAGCGATTACTTTCGGTTTAACCACAAGCCAAATCTTTTGTGTTTTGTTTTAAATTTTCTCTTTTAATACCAAATCAAAAGATTTGGCGACTTTCAAATAGACAACAACATTTCGATTGAACACTGATTGCCCTATTTGCTATATATAGTGTTGTACACTGGCTTTATTCAGTTACTTTCCATTTAAAATCATTTGACCTAATATTTTCTATTTCATTGGTCATACTTAAATTTATTGATGCTTTTTTGTATAAAATTGCCTCAGTTACATAATTAGGTAAATCTCCATTTTGAGTTTTTTCATCATAGAGTTTTATTCTATCAGCTATTTTTGGATAGTCAGGACTTATTCTTATACCTGAAAAAGGTTTTTCATCGATAGTTTCATAATCAGAATATTTATTAAAATGAATTAAGTTTGAATAATTATTACCTAAAATATCTCTATACTGAATGAATAAAGAATAATTCCCTTCATCAATAGGAAATTGAGTAGGTATTAATATTTTTTTATTTTTAGAAATACTTGGATAAAATCCGAAATCAGAAATAGCCCATAGAGTATTATCAACAAGTGAAACATCAAGTTTTTTATTTTTATAACTTTCCGTTAAATACTCACTAATGAATTTTGAATAAGAATAGCTTGTTTGTAAAATAAAGGAAAAAATTGTTATTTCTATATCAAATGCAACGTTGTCGTTCTTATTTAAGATTGTCAAATATTTTTCTTTATTATCAAATTCTGAATCAAATTCTAAATAAGGATAATTTGCTAACCTCATTTGCGTAGACATTGATTTAGCAGAATCTTCTTGAGCTATTGCTGTCCTTTTTAATTCCTCACGAGTGTATTTAAGTTCTTTTCTTTGTAGCGAAAGTTCAGTTTTTTGTAGATAAATAGTATAAATAATTCCTGCTAAAGCTAGTCCAGAAAATAATGAATTAATAGCTCCGAAAGTATCTCCAAAAGATGCACTTCGACTCCAATTTTTAAAGAAATACCAACTTAAAAGTCCAGATATTAACCATACGGATATAATTATTATCATTAATGTGCGTAGAGCAATTATTTTACCTTTTTTTTTATTCATTTAGATGCTTGTGTACAACGAAGGGATAAACACAATTGTGTTTATCTCCATTATATTGTTTATATTTTATTTTTAAAAAATAAAAAGGAATAGTCACTTATTTCTTAATTTTTTTTCGAGCTTAAATTTATAAAATAATAATAGTAGCACAATGTTTTCAATATAAAATTTTTATAAAATAATATCACTTTATTATATTTTTTTTTAAAGACACCCGTTAGGCTCGAATCTCTTCGAGTACCATTTATAAATAATTTGTTGGTTCCTTAATAAAATTAAAAAACTCACTGAATTTACTCATACTTATCACCCAAAAGAATTCGTGTTCAAGTAGAAGGAATTTTCTCAATTTGCAAAAGCTTCTGCTAGTTTAGCATAAGATACTGTTTTAACAAAAAAAAATAAATTGTCTAAGAAAAATTATTTAAAATCATTAGAGTTAAATCTGTCTAATAGCAACACCGTTAAGATGATAAATAAGATAGATGAAAAATAGAAACAAGAATTAAAGTAATTACTATTTTTTATGGAAGTGAATGAAAGAAATATTAAGTTTTTTCTTGAAGGTTTAGATATTATAGTAAGTTTTAAGAGTGGTTAATAACTTTGATATAAATAGTTTTAGGTCTGTTTATAATATGAAAAGTTGTCTTTATTAATTACAGAAACTACATGTTCTATATATATATATTAGAGTTTTTTTGATTGCTTTAATTTGATAATCACTGAAAACAGTGAGTTATTAAGATGTTTGATTAAGTAGTTTTGATGAGTAAGAAATATCTTTATAATACCATGTTGTATTAACATATAAATCCTTGTTAGAAAAAAATAATAGTAGATATAGTATTGTCTCAAGTTATTCACAATGCTATTTTTTAACATTGAAATTTATGAGGCTAGGTAATAAAATGATATTTCAAATTTAAAAACTAATTAAAAAAAATTTAATAATGAAACATCACTTAAAAATAATAACTATTTTATTGATAATGATAGGTAATCATTCTCAGTCTCAAACAACTTTAAAAGATAATGTAACTCAAGAAGAAATTACACAATTAGGGTTTTATATTAAAGGAGAAAAGGCATACACTTCTTTTTCTTCAATAAAGAACTCTAGTTTCCCAGAATTTAAACATTTAGGAACTATTAATTCATTAAAAAGAACCAATAATCAATTAGAATTAATAGTGTTTACAAAAGAATCTTTAGAATCTCAGTTAACATTGATATCAAGAAAATTATCGCTTATTATCAAAACAGAAGAGATTATTTTTAAAGTATCGCCTCTTGATAAAAAAAACAGGTATAAACTTACTTCAGTAACAGAAATTCAAGATGGTAGCTTTTTGTATCTTTCAGGAGGTTGGAACCAAATATACGCTGTGTTTTTAGGTGATAAAGAAAAAGAAGCAGTTAAGTTTTTTTCAAATACGACTATGAGGCCCGCTTATACTGCTTTGTATAACTTAAAAAAAGCTATAAAGTCTTTTCCTGAAAACAAAAAATTATCTCAGTTATTACCAGTATGGGAAAAAATAAAGAAAACAGAAAGTAGTAATAAAGACTTTACTTATATCAGTAAAATTTGGAAAAAATATAAAGGAACTGAAAAAATTGCTCAAAAAGTGTTCTATCTAAATGAAATACAAAGAAAATTAACTAATTTTCTTACAAGATATCCTAAAAACAAAAAAGGAGATTTAATTAAACAATATCAAAACGAAATAAATAAAGAATTACCTAAACTTAAAAAAATGATTTAAGGAGATTGTATTTAAAGCTAAGATATAATAAGAATAAAGAACAGTAGGCAAAAAGCACAGGTAGAATTATTTGTGTTTTTTGTTTGATTTTTAGATGAGTGAATTGTTTTTCAAAAGAATAAGTAAAATTATAATCTAAAGAACCTATAAAAAGTAAAAGCTTTCTTATTTTTTATATTGATGCGGATTTTCTCTCACTCCTTTTTTAAGTAATTTTCGAATACTATTTCTTAGAAAAGAATCGAAACGTAAAATAGTATTTTTTGTTTTTTCATTAGGCCTACCACGAAAAGTAGTAACATGAAAATCATCAGAATCTAAAACAGGAGTATTTGAAAAATAATAATTAGAGATACAAGTCCTTGTTTTATCAACATTAACTGTACTTACAGAATGCCACGATTTTTGGTGAGTAACCATTACAATTAATCTGTTAAATTTATTTTCAATGGTTATAGGCTCATTTTTTATACCATAAGGCCATAACTCTAAATTACCACCATTTTCTAACTTCCAATCAGGAGTAACATAGTATAACAAATTTAAAACTCGCCAACTTTGTCTGTCTTTATCATGAGAATTGTCTAAATGCGGATTTAAATAATTTCCTTTTTGCATTAAAGATAATCCACCAGCATATAAAAATTCATCAGAATGAATTTCTTTTAAATTACAAATTTCACTAATTAACTGTACTATTCGTTCGTCTTGAAAAGCAAATAAAGTTTCCTCTAACAAAGAATGATAGGTGTTCATTTGATACCCAACATACTTATGTTCTCTAATATTTTTTCTTAAAACAGTATTAGAAGTAGTAGGAAAGACTTTGTAAAGTTCTTTAGCAAAGGTTTCTGGTAATAATTCATCTATAAAGAAATATCCAATAGTGTTTTTACTTTGTTCAAATTGGTGTTTTAAATCTTCCTTTTTTTTAAGAAGATTCGTGTAAATCAGGGCTGCTATTTCATTCCTTGAATTCAATACTGTTTTCGTTTTTATATTCACTAAATTATGTAATATTTTTGCGATGATGAAAAAAAGACTTCATGTAATTTGTTTTGATAACCCATATCCACCAAAATATGGTGGAATAATAGATGTGTATTATAAAATTAAAGCACTGTCTGAATTAGAGGTAGGAGTTTATTTACATGTTTTCGGGAAACAAAATATAGAAGAAGAAAAAGAATTAAGTAAGTATTGCGAAACTGTTTTTTATTATCCGAGAAACAATGTTTTTTTATCATTATTCTCTTTAATTCCATTCCGTGTAAAAAGTAGATCGAGTAAATTACTGGAAGAAAATTTGATTAAAATTAAAGCCCCAATTTTATATGAAGGATTACATACAACATATTCTTTATTCTCTAATAATTTAAAAAACAATTACGTAAGAACACACAATGTAGAGCATGCTTACTTTTACGGATTGGCAAAAAGTGAACGAAACTTAGTAAAAAAAATATTCTATTTAATAGAAGGAAAAAAGCTTGAGAGATTTGAGAAACAACTAGAAAAAGCAACTACTATTTTTACAATATCTAAAATAGAGCAACAATATTTTCAGCATCAATTTAAAGAGAAAGCAATTTATGTTCCTGCTTTTCATGATGCAACGTTTTTAATGCATAAAGAAACTAGAGGAAGTTATATTTTATGGCATGGAGATTTAAGAGTACCAGATAATATAAAGTCAGTATTGTTTTTAATAGAGGTGTATAAAGATTCTAAATTTAATTTTAAAATAGCAAGCAGTACTATAAATACCGCTATAAATAAAAAAATTTCGAAAATTAATTCTATAGAATTTATCGATTTAAACAAAAAGGTGAATTTATTTCAGTTAATAAATGAAGCACATATAAATGTTTTGTATACTTTTCAAGCAACAGGAATAAAACTGAAATTGTTAAACGCTTTGTATAAAGGTAAATTTGTGTTAGGAAACGATCTTTTAATAGAAAATACAGGCTTAAAAACTATTTGTGAAATAGCGAATACTGAATCAGAGTTTTTAAAACAGACAGAAGATTTATTCAAAAAAGAATTTACAACGGCAATTGTTGAAAAACGAAAAGAAGTTTTAAATTTTTTTTCACCAGAATTGAGTGCAAAAAAAATTAAAGAAACTATTTTTCCTCATTAATTTTTACTAGCTGTGGTTGTTGTTGTACCACTTCAAATAATTTTCCGCCTTCACACTTCAATGTTTTTTGTTTAAACTTTACAATTAGTTGATAATCGTGGGTAGCCATAAAAATAGTTTTTCCACTTTTATGAATTTCATTTAGTAATTCCATAACCTCTAAAGAAGTTTTAGGGTCTAAATTACCCGTAGGCTCATCTGCTAATATTAATTCAGGATCATTCAATAAAGCTCTAGCTATGGCAACACGTTGTTGTTCACCACCAGAAAGTTCAAAAGTTTTTTTATAATACTTTTCTTTCATGCCTACTTTATCAAGCACTTCGTAAATTTTATCTTTACGCTCCATTTTGTCTTTCCAACCTGTTGCTTTTAAAACAAACTCCAAATTATCAAAAACATTACGATCATTCAGTAATTTAAAATCTTGAAAAACAATTCCTAATTTTCTTCTTAAAAAAGGAATGTCATTTTCTTTCATTCTCTTTAAATTAAACCCAACAATATTTCCTAAACCACGCTGTAATCTTAAATCACCATATAAGGTTTTTAACAAGCTACTTTTACCACTTCCTGTTTTACCAATTAAATAGTAAAACTCTCCTTTATTAAGAGTGAAATTTATTTTAGATAATACCAAAATATCACGTTGATAGATGTCTGCATTTTCAAGATGTAAAATAGGCTCTTTCATAAAAAGAATAATTTTTACAAATCTATCATATTTATTATTCATTTTAACCACTTTTTTTATTTTTGCAGATTGTATCAAACAAAATAAAAAAAAAGACGTTAATTTATCGAGGAATTACCGTATTTAAAGATAGAAAGGAATATGAGATATTTTATACTAACACTTTGTTGTTTTTTATGTGTAAATATTTGGTCTCAGGAAACTGAGATACAAACAAATATAGATGCTAAATATCATAGAGCAGTAACTTTGTATAACAACAAAGCATACTCAGGTGCTCAAAGAATTTTTAAAGAAGTTTCTACAACTACGTCAAAAAAGAATGTAGAAACTGACGCTGATTTTTATGATGCCATGTGTGCCATAAAATTAAATCAGACAGATGCGAACACAAAAGTGCTCGATTTTGTTAAAAAACACCCTTATAGTAGTAAAAAAGAAAAAGCATTTTTAAATGTAGGAAACTATTATTTTGCAAATAGAAAAGCTTCACATTCTTTAAAATGGTACTCAAAAGTAGATGCCAAATTATTAAATGAAGAAGAACGTAAAGAGTTAAACTATAAAATGGGATATGCTTTATTAGTTTCTAATTATTTAAAAGATGCTAAAGAGAAGTTTGCTACATTACTTGGAGATCCTAGATATGGTACAGATTCAAGATACTTTTATGGATATATTTCTTATAAACAAGAAAATTTTGGAGAAGCAGAAAACAATTTAAGTCAGTTGGCAGATAATGAAACCTATAAATCAAAGGCTAATTATTATTTATTAGACATGGCTTTTAAAGGAGGTAAATTTGAAAAAGCAGCACAAATAGGAGAAAAAGTTTTGCCAAATGCAGAGAGAGATCAAAAATCTGACATTCGTAAAATTATAGGAGAAAGTTATTTTAATCTAGAAAAATACGATAAGGCGGTTCCACATTTAGAAGCATATGAAGGTAAAAAAGGAAAATGGAAGAACACAGATTATTATTATTTAGGATACTCTTATTATAAGTTAGAAGATTATGAAAGTGCAGTAAATCAGTTTAATAAAATTATAGGAGGGCAAAATAGTGTTGCTCAAAATGCATATTATCATTTAGGTCAGTGTTATTTAAAAACAGATAAAAAAATAGAAGCACTAAATGCTTTTAGAAATGCAGGGGAAATGGATTTTAATCCTACCATTGGGGCAGATGCAGATTTGAATTATGCAAAACTGAGTTACGAACAAGGAAATCCGTACAAAAGTACTCCAGAGGTTTTAAAAGACTTCTTAGCAAAATACCCTGAATCTCCAGATAAACAAGAAATAGGAGGTTTGTTAGTAACTTCATATTTACATCAAAAAGATTACCAAGGAGCAATAGACTATTTAAATGCAAATAGGAATGAAGAAAATAATGCGTTAGCAAATGAAGTTTCATTATACAGAGGAATTCAATTGTTTAACGAACAAAATTTAAATAAAGCATTGCCACATCTTTTAATAGCTACAGATGCTGTTAATGATACCATTCAAAATAAAGCACATTTTTGGTTAGGAGAAACAGAGCATTTATTAGGAAATTATAAAAATGCAGTAAAAAGCTTTAGTGCTGTTACCAATAAAAATATTGAAGAAAGTAAATCTTTAAATTATAACTTAGGATATGCGTACTTTAAACTAAAAGACTATAATAATTCAGCAAAATATTTTGAAGAGTTTTTAAATCAAAAAATAGATGATAATGATTTAAACGATGATGCATCTAATAGATTAGGAGATTCTTATTATGCAACTAAAAAATATACAGAAGCAATTACGGCATATGAAAAAGTAATTAATGAAGGAGGAGTAGGAGCTGATTATGCACAATATCAAAAAGCAATGAGTTTAGGCTTAGCAGGAAATAGTAATGCTAAAATTACTGCTTTAAAAGAATTGACAAAAAACCATTCAACCTCTAAATTAAAAGACGATGCATTATTTGAATTAGCATCTACTTACACCTCAAGAGGAAATTCTTCAAAAGCGAATTCTACATACGAACAATTATTAAAAGAACATACAGAGAGTAGTTATGTACCCAATGTTTTATTACGTCAAGGATTGTTGTTTTATAATAAAGGCAGTAATTCAAAAGCATTAAGTAAATTTAAAAAAGTAGTAGCAGATTACCCTAGTTCTAGCGAAGCAAAACAAGCTGTATCTAGTGCTCGTAATGTATATATAGATTCTGGTAAAGTAAACGAATATGCTGCTTGGGTAAAAAACATTGATTTTGTGAATGTTTCAAATAGTGATATTGATAACACAACCTATGAAGCCGCCGAAAATAAGTTTTTAGAGAATAATGAAGCGAAAGCAATTCAAGGGTTTGAAACTTACTTAAGAGATTTTCCTTACGGGATTAATGCTTTAAAAGCGAATTTTTATTTAGCACAATTATATTACAAGAATGCTAATAAAGAAAAATCGATACCGAATTATCAATATGTAATTAAGCAAGGGAAAAATGAATTCTCTGAAGAATCATTAGCAAAATTAAGCCAGCTATATTTAGAAAAAGAAAGCTGGAAAAAAGCAATTCCTTTATTAGAGCGTTTAGAAAAAGAAGCAAACATGGATCAGAATATCATTTTTGCTCAAAGTAATTTAATGAAAGGGTATTATGAGAACAAAGATTTTGCTAAAACGGTTGTTTATGCCGAAAAAGTATTGGCTAACGGAAAAATAGACGAGGTAGTAGGAGAAGATGCACAAATTATGATTGCTAGATCTGCAATTGAAACCAATGATTACCAAGTAGCAGAAGAGTATTATAATGTATTAGATGAAAAAGCAACAGGAGAGTTAAAGGCAGAAACATTGTATTATAAAGCCTTCTTTTTAAATGCAGAAGAAGCATATGAATCATCTAACGAAGAAGTACAAAATTTAATAGCAAACTATTCTAAGTATAAATATTGGGGAGTAAAAAGTTACATCGTAATGGCGAAGAACTATTACAAATTAAAAGATGCCTACCAAGCAACCTATATTTTAGATAATGTAGTTAAAAACTTTACACAATTTAAAGGCTTAGTAGAAGAAGCAAAAAATGAATTGAGTAAAATAAAAAGTAAAGAAGCGAAAACTAACGAATCGGTGAACTCTAAAAAGTAATCTGTAATGAAGAAGTATATAATTTTAATAATAGTACTATTTGTTGGCAACTCTTTATTTGCACAAAACAAACCAAAGGTACAAAAGGCGAAAGATTCCATCATAAAAACAGAAGTAGTAGAGGTAGTAACAACCTATGCTCCTAAAGTAACAGATGCGTATAAAATAAAAAGAAAACCAGCAATTAAGTTGTCTAAAAATGCACAGCGAAAAAAATTAGATTATAAAATATTATCAATTCCTGTTGTTTCTACTTTTAAGCCTAAAAGTGGCGTTTTAAAAGGAATAGATGTAGGAGATCGTGAACGTTTATTTAATAACTATATATCGGCTGGTTTTGGTAATAATACCACACCTTTTGTAGAAGCTTACTTTCATAATAACAATGCTTTTGAATATGAATACGGAGGAAAACTACATTTTATTTCATCTACAGACCCTGTTAAAGATGAAAGATTGAGTAGTAGTTATTATGATGCAAGTGTCGATTTGTTTTTAAAACAAGAAATGCGATATTTTGATTGGAAAGTTGGTTTAAACGCATCTAGAAATAAACATAATTGGTATGGATTACCAGATAATATTGTTTTTTTAGATCCGACTATCAGTAGAATAGAAGAAGAGCAAACGTATAAATACTATAATTTATTTGGTTCTGTTTATTTACAAGACAGCAACATAAAAGAAATTAATGGATCTGCAGCTTATTTTTCAGATGCATTAGAATCAGATGAGATTCATGCAGATATAGATGCTAAAATGTCTTTTCCATTAGGAAGATTTGGATTGAATTCAGAAGATTTTGAATTAACAACTTCTGTTAATTTTATACTGGGTGGTTTTGATAGAACGTATAACGACCCTTTACAAGATATAAAGTATAATTTTATTACTGGAGGTATAAAGCCAAGTTATGCTTTTCAATTTAAAAGTTTCGATATAAAATTAGGAGCAAAAGCATATTATTCATTTGAAACCGAAAGTGGTGAAGGAAAGTTTTTTGTATACCCAGATGCCGAAGTAAATTTCTCAATAATACCAAGATATGCGAACATTTATATTGGGGCAACAGGAGATTTACAAGTAAATTCTTTTAAAAGTTTAACAGATAAAAACCCACATGTATCTCCTACATTAAATTTAAGGCAAACAAGCCAAGCATTTAATGCATACGGAGGATTTAGAGGTATTTTAGGAGGAAACTTAAACTATAATGTAAAAGCAAGTTTTAAAAAGGAAGAAAACAAACCATTGTTTGTTTTAAACGAATCTATTTCTAACGGAATTACAACTGCTTTTCCTGGTGGTGTTTCTTTAAAAGGATATCAATATGGGAATTCTTTTGATGTAATTTATAATGATGTAAACACCTTTGGTTTTGCAGGAGAGGTGAGTTATGATTTTTCGAGAAAGTTAAACTTAGGATTGAATGTAGCATTTAACAAATTTGATTTAGCAGAAGAGGAAGATGAAGCTTGGAATTTACCAGAATTAACAGCAGATATTTTTGCAACGTATAAAGTGAAAAAATGGTACGCAGGTTTAAACTTATATTTTATAGGAAGTCGTAAAGGAGTAAGTTATGATGGAACTACAGCTGCTAGAGGAGATTTTAACACCGTAGATTTAGATAGTTATATAGACTTAAATGTAAACGGAGGATATCATTTTAATGATTTGTTTTCAGTGTTTTTAAAAGCAAATAACATCACCGATAGTAAATATCAGAATTTTACGAATTTTAATGCACAAGGATTACAAGTTTTAGGAGGTATTATCTATAAGTTCGATTCGTTGTTTTAATTGATTCTATTTGTGGAATTAATTTATAGGTGTCTAAATTGGTACTTGAGTGATGGTGAGTTGTTTCATTTTTTTAGTCACTTGTATAAAGAGTGAAAAACTATATTTATTAAAGCCTCGTCGAGTTATCCTGAGGTCGTTTACGACTTTCTATAACAGTCAATTTTAAAATGATACATTATTTTTTATTTGCATTTTTATTAGTATTCTTAGTTTCACTACCTATACTAACTTTTTGGCTTTGGAAAAAAGAGAAGAATCTTAAAATAAATAAAGTGCCATTATTTTTATGGAGAAAATTGAGAGTTTATTTCTTTGTTTTTTTGGGATGTATAACATCTAGTTTTGTCATTCCTATCAATAAAAATCAATAAAAATCAATCAAAAAAAGAATTAAAAGCTGAAGTTATACAACTTGGAGAAAAGGAAGCTACAATAACAATTCAAACTGATTCAATATCTAAGCTTTGGGAAATTTTGGTGTTTGAAAAAGGAGGGTGTTTAGTAGGAGAACAGTACGTAAATAAAAAAGGATTAAAAAGAGCAAAAAGGCCTACAGTGTTTAACGAAACAAGTTGGAAGAGGTTTTCAAATAAAGAAAAAGAAAAACTAACTGAATTTTTAATAACGAAATTTTCTGACACCATAAAAACGAACGTACATACATGTCCGTTCTTTGTAACAACAACAGGAGAAATAGCTGTTTATTCACTACAACATATTCTTAAAAATAATTGGTTTGATTTTTCGGAATTTGAAAAATACAAGAATAAGGAAACGAAAAATGCAACAGAACAACCGCAAATGTGGTTACAAAAGATATTGAAAAATGAAAAGAGTAGAAAAAAGTTAGCAGAGTTATTTAAAGAAGAATTAAAAAAATAAAAAAGAATATTTAGAATAAAAAATGAAGAAGATACTATTATTTATAGGGTTAAATTTAGGGTTGTTAAGTTGTAATGCTCAAGTAAAAAGCGGTAAAGAAGAAATTAAAAAAGCAAAAACGGAGATTACACCAGATCTTACATACTTTTTTTCAGATTGTTTATTAAATAAAAATTGTGATGATTGTATAACTGCTTTAGTTACTAAAGCAAAAAATGAATATCAAAAATATTTAATAGCAGGAGCATTATATGATATTGATTCAAAAGTATCTTACGAGTTGCATAAATTGGCATATGAAAAACATCCAAATGAATTAAATTTTAATTTAGAATATGCAATAGAAAGCCACAGAAAAGGAGATTATAAAACAGCAATTAAACATTATAAGATTTACAAAGAAGCAAATGAAAAAGATTATAGAGTTGATGTTTGGTTAAGTGAATGTTATCTTAATAGAGATGATCATTTAAAGGCTATTGAACATTGGGAAAAAGCAAATCATTCAAAAAATCATACAGGAATTGATAAAGCGATTCATATAATACATGGAAGAACAGATCAAATTAAAAAACGATCAAAATTAATTGAAAAAGTAAAAAATAAAGATGTAAGAAGTGCATATGAATTAATTTTCTTAGATATGAACTGGGAGTTAGATTGGTGGAATTCTATTATTCAAGAACATTTTTTAGAGAAAGATTTAACTATAATCAAAAATACTTTCGGAGCTAAAAGTAAAGAGTACTTACAATTATTAGCGTATCGAAAAATAAAAGAAACCTCTAAAAAAGGAAGTTCAGCAGAAGCTATAAAAAAAGTATTGTTAAACTCAAAACTAATAATAGATAACAATGAAATACCAGCTAATGGTAATGTAGCTTCCGATTTATTAAGAATTTCTTTTATAAATCGTTTGATAAGCGAAAAGGATTTTTTTGAAAAAAGAGGAAATGAAATAATAAAATTAGCAGATAAACATAAAGATATAGAATTGCTAAATATTTATGCATACTTAGAATCTGTTGTAACTGGTAAAGTTTCTGAAAAAACGGATAAAAAAGGCTGGAATGAATACAAGAGTGAGAAGTTTGCAATAAGTTATTTTATTGGACTTAGAGATAAAAATAAATATGACAACCCAGATTTAGCAAAAGCGTTAATTGATTTCCCTAACTCTTCAAAAATTCACTGGGTAAAACTCAATTGTGCTAAAATAGAAGGTAGAGATATAAAACAAGATTTAATAGAGGTACTAAAAAAAGAATTTAAAACTCTAGGTTCTGATCAAGCAAAATATTCTTACGGATTAAAGAATTATTTTTATTTATTGAAAAATGAATGATAGTTCTATAAATAAAAGAGTACAATAAATATGGAAATAAATAAACATTTAGAAATAATACAAAAATCAAGTGATGTATTTTTTGAAAAGAGTTTAAATTCCATATTAAATGAATTAGAAAAGAATAAAATAAGAATTGAAGGAGATTTTACAAAGATTAAGATTCGTAATATTAATAAAAAATCATGGGGAGTTTATGTTTTTTATATAACACCTAAGAAAGAAATTAGTACTTATGAAAATTTAAATAAACTTTGGGAAACGAACTCTAAAAATCAAAAATTAATATCACCTAAAGTTATAAAAAGTAGGTTTAAGAAGTTAACAATAGGTGATTCTCATTGCATGTATGTAGGAAAGTCGGAAGATTTAAGCAAACGGATAGAACAGCATATACATCAAAAAACAAAAGCATCTACTTACGGACTTAAGTTATCAGAGCATGATCAATTACATTCAGATAATACTTTTGAATTTTCATATTTTATACTTGAAGAAAAGCCAGTAAAAGAAAAAGAAGCATTGAAGTTTTTACTTGTTAATTTAGAAAAAAGAATTAGAGCTAAATTTTCACCACTAATAGGAAAACAATAGATTAAAATAAAAAAGTTTACTTCTAATAATTCAAAAGAAAGCTAAGAGCTGTTATGTGTAGAAAACAAAAAATAACTAAAACGCTATGAAAAAAATATACTTCTTTACACTGTTCTTTATTTTTTCAGTATGTCAGTCTCAAAAATCAGTTTCTGGGTTCGTTGTCGATAAAAATAATTTACCTATTGAGTTTGCGAATGTTTTTATTCAAAAAACAGATGAAGACGCTAAAGTTTTTGGAGCAACAACGAATGAAAAAGGAGCTTTTAACATTTCGTTCAACGAAAAAAATATTCATAAGGAGTATAAAATAACGGTACGGTTTATTGGTTTTAATACATGGAGTAAACGAATAACTTTAGATAAAGCGATACATTTAAATAAAATAATTTTAAAAGAAAAGCTATCTGAATTAAAGGAGGTTGTCATTACTTCAAAAGCACCTACAATAACTAAAAAAGAAGATAAAATTATTTTTAACATTCAAAACAGCCCTTTAAATTCGGGATATGATGGTGTTGAATTATTAAAGAACACACCATCAGTATGGGTAGATGAAAATGAAAATATATCCATTCGAAATGAAATAGCTACAGTTTTAATTAATGGCAGAAAAGTAAATATGAGTGGAGATAATTTAGCTACGTATTTGGCTAATTTAAATTCAGATGCTATAAAGAGTATTGAAGTACAAACAAATAAAGGAGCAAATACAGATGCTACTTCAACGGGTGGGATTATTAATATCATTTTAAAAAGAAAATCATTAGGATTTAAATCTCAAATTAATGTTCGTTATAACTATAAAGGAGGTGAATATTATACATTATCTCCTGGTATCAATATAAATTATGGTACAGAGAAATGGAATATGTATGGGAGTTATAATTTAAGCTTGATAGATAATTTTTCAGATCATATAAATGATGTTTTTTTTAATGAATTAGATCGGCATAATAGATCTGTGAGAATGAAAGAAACAGAAACAAGTAGAAATAGCTTTAAATTAGGATTGGTTAGAGAAATAAATAAAAAACACAATTTAGGAGTAGAGGTTTTTGGAAGGTTTAATAATACGTACCTTTCAGATTATGGAAATGCTTTTTATTATTTTGAGGATAGATTAAGTGATAAAGGAGTAAATAATTTACTAGGAAATTCTAATAAATATAATATTAATGGGCTTCTTAATTATTCTTGGAAAATATCGTCAAAAGATAAATTGAATACATTTATAGATTATACAACAAATACCTCTGAAAATAATAATACGGTAACTACTACTTACGAAGAAAATACATTTGAAGACAATGTAAATAAGTTCGATTCAGATACGAAAACAACTATATATGCAATACAAACAGACTATATAAAATCATTAAAAGGCAAAGCGAAAATTGAATTAGGAGTTAAATTTGCATATTCCGATAGAGATAATAATTTAGTGTCTCGGTTTTTAGAAAATGATGATTTCATAATAAATACAGCACAATTAGCGAATTTTAATTACAAAGAAAATATAGCAGCTGCTTATGCATCTTTTGATAAAACTTTTAAAGAAAAGAATTATTTAAAAGTAGGAGTTAGAGTAGAACATACTGATTTAAATAAAACAAATCGAGTTAACAATTCTAGTATTAAACAAAGTTATACATCATTTTTTCCGTCAGTTTATTTATCTAGAAAAGTAACTTCTAAAAACACATTATCTGTTAGTTACTCTAGAAGTTTAAGAAGACCTTCATTTCGAGATTTAAATAATGATATAAGAAAGATTAATGATTTTCAATTTGTATTAGGAAACCCTGATTTAGAACCTGAGTTTGTAGACAAGTATGAGGTAGGTTACCAATTTAAGAAAAACAATATTTCCTTTTTTTATAGCAAAACAAATGAAGCAATAAATGGTGTTTATTTTTTAGAAGAAGCCATTTCTTTTTACAAGAAATTTAATGCTGGCGCACAAGTTCAATATGGTATAGAATATAATACCTCACAAAAAATAAATAAATGGTGGTATTTAAATTTCTCTTCTTATTTATTCAATCGAAAATTTATTGATGAACAAGAAAGGTCTATGTTTGAAAGGGCTACTTTAGGAGTTAGTTTTTTTAATAATTTTAAAATTAATAAAACAACGAGTATTGATCTTTCTGGTAGATATAGATCTCCTAAAGCAGATGCTTTTTTTGAAGCATCAGAGTATTATAGTATGAATTTTGGAGTAAAAAAGATGTTTTATAAAAAGAGAATGTCTTTAAGAATTGATTTTAGAGATATTTTTAATTCTTTAGAGTATAAAAATAAAAGAGAGTTTATTAATTATAGTACCGTTGCAAAAACAAAACTAATAACTCAGTTTATTTCTTTAAGGTTAAGTTATAATTTCTCTAATAATAAGAAAATATTGAGAAAGAAAAATAAATCTAAGAATGAGAACTATAGAAGACTATAGTTTTTTCTTTTTTCAAAAATATTATTTAAGCTTAAGTTATACCATTTTAAGATTGAATTTTCGAAGAGAAACGAAGAAAATTTGTACTTCGACTTCGCTCAGTAGAGCTATCGAGAACCTTATTTTCGTTTTATAATTGTCAATGGTAGCGGTAGCGTAATGGAGAACCTTTTAGTTTCTAAATAAATCTCGACAGCGTTCGATTTAACATAATTTAGATGAAACTGTAAATTAAAAGCACGTAAGTATCTACCGACCTTTATGAAACTATTTGTAAAAATTATGTTTTTAGTGTTTAGACCTCACAGGTTTTTAAAACCTGTGAGGTCTTTAGAGCCAGGGTGTTAAAGGTATAGGCTAATTTTTGTCATGTACTTAGGTTTTTTTATAAACCGCATTTCTTCCTACAATAAATCTGTACACTTTTTTAAACTTTATTTTTTTAAGTGTACAACCGTGTACACTTTTATTTTGGTTTAATTTAAAAGTGTACAAACTTAGTAGGTACTTCGTTGTACACTTTTTTTCTAACTCAAAAAAAAAGTGTACAAAAATATTTAAGTAATTAGATAATAAAATAAAAAG
>CALISK010000270.1 GCA_938041625.1 uncultured Tenacibaculum sp.
ATTAGATAATAATGATTAAGTTTCATATTTCTTTGGTTGAATATATTTTCAATACAAATAAAACAAATTATTTGTTTGGAATTTAAAAAAAAGAATTAAATTTGCATCCTTAAATAACCACTATTGGTTTTTGAATTTTATTGAACATGTTTAAAACTTTACCAATTTTAAACAATTTCACGCAAAATTAAAAGTTTTACAACATGAAAAAAGGTATACACCCAGAAAATTATAGAATGGTAGCGTTTAAAGACATGTCTAACGGAGATGTTTTTTTAACTAGATCTACTGCAAACACTAAAGAAAATTTAGAAGTTGAAGGAGTAGAGTATCCATTAATAAAATTAGAAATTTCTAGAACTTCTCATCCATTTTACACTGGTAAGTCTAAATTAGTAGATACAGCTGGACGTATTGATAAGTTCAAAACAAAATATTCAAAGTTCAAAAAATAATTTATATTTATTATAAATTAGAAAGCTCTAACCATGGTTAGAGCTTTTTTTATGAATGAAATCTGTATTTTTAACACTCAAATTTATTTCGATTTCAATTATGAGAGATACCATTTTAGCAATAACAGCAATTATAACAGTTCTTTGTGGAGTATTAGTGTATTTTGTTCCAGATGTAGGAAACTTTATTCTTTTAGCCATTTCCTTTTGTATTACGTTGTTAGCTATCTATGATGCATTTATACAAAAAAACCATTCTTTACTACGTGCTTTTCCTGTAATTGCTCGTTTACGTTGGTTTTTTGAAGAAGAAAGAGAAAAAATTCAACAATATTTTATTGAAGATGATTTAAACGGAACTCCTATTAATAGAGAAAAAAGGAGTATTGTATACCAAAGAGCAAAAAAAGAAACAGAAACAGTACCATTTGGTACGCAGCATAATTTATATGAAAAAGGATATGAATTTGTAAAACATTCTTTGTTTCCTACAGATCATCACCATATTAAAGGAGATTTATTAACTTTTGGTTCAGATAAATGTGAGAAAAAATATGAAAGTTCTATTATAAATATATCGGCAATGTCTTTTGGTTCTTTAAGTAAAAATGCGATAAAAGCATTAAACCAAGGAGCAAAAATGGGAGCATTTGCGCATAATACTGGTGAAGGTGGTGTTTCTCCTTATCATTTACAAGGAGGAGATTTAATTTTTCAAGTAGGAACAGGATATTTCGGAGCCGGAAAAACTGTAGAAGGAAAACGTCATTTTGATGATGCCATTTTTAAAGAAAATGCAATAAAACCAGAGGTGAAAATGATTGAGATTAAATTATCTCAAGGAGCAAAACCAGGGCATGGCGGAATTTTACCAGCAAAAAAGAATACTGTAGAGATTTCTAAAATACGTTCAGTAGAACCTTTTACACGTGTAGATTCTCCTCCAAGTCATTCTGCTTTTTCTAATTTTGATGAAATGATTGCTTTTTTACAAAAAGTAAGAGAATTAAGTGGAGGAAAACCTATTGGAATTAAATTTTGTGTAGGAAACAATGAAGAGATAGAACAAATGATTAAAGCTTTTGCAGAAGCAAATAATTATCCTGATTTTATTTCTGTTGATGGAGGAGAGGGAGGAACAGGATCTGCACCTTTAGAGTTTTCTAATTATGTAGGAACCCCTTTATTAGATGGACTTGCTTTTGTGTATAAGACATTAGTAAAATACAAATTAAAAGATCAAATAAAAATTATAGCTAGTGGTAAAGCAATTGATGCTTTTGATGTTGTTAAATTGATGGCTATTGGTGCCGATGCAGTTGGTATGGCAAGAAGCTTTATGCTTAGCTTGGGTTGTATTCAAGCTCGTGAGTGTAATTTAGATAGCTGTCCTGTTGGGGTTGCTACTCAAAATGAAGATTTGGTAGAAGCTTTAGTAGTAGAAGATAAAAATATCAGAGTAAAAAATTACCATTCTAAAACAATTGAAGCTGTAAAAGAAGTTGTTGCAGCTATGGGAAAACATGCAATAACAGATGTGAAATCTAAAGATGTTTTTAGAAGAAATAAAGCAGGAGATATTGTATCACTAGAAGAAGTTTACTTTAAAAAGGAAGTACTTTCTTAAAATAAATGTATTGCAAACAAAATTAGTCCATAATTCTAAGAATTATGAGTTACATAGGTATCCTAAAACCACGGCTACATCGTTACAAGCGTGGAGTAATGCTGAATTATTAGTGTTAGATTATATAAAGGAAAAAGAAACAAACAAAATTCATATTTATAATGATCGTTTTGGTGTTTGGAATTCTTTACTAAATGATAAAGATATAACTACGGTTTGGACTTATGCGAGTCAGAAAAAAGCAATTCACCAGAATTTAAAGCGAAATAATCTACAAACAGAAGTAGTATACAAAACACCTTTAGAAGATTTAAAGGATGTAGAGTTGGCGTTGATTAAAATTCCTAAATCGTTAGAATTATTTGAGTTGTTTTTAAATCAAATACATACTTCTTCTTCTAAAAACACGGAAGTTGTTTGTGGTTTTATGACAAAGTATTTTAGTATTTCTTATTTAGAAATTGCAAAGCGATATTTTAATGAAGTATCACAAAGTAAAGCATGGAAAAAATCTAGATTACTTCTTTTAAAATCACCCAAAGAAATAGTTGAAGAAAGAACGTTTTTAAATACGATCTCATTTAATAATACAAAACTGAAGCAGTATTACGGTGTTTTTTCATCTAATAAAATAGATATAGGAACACAGTTTCTTTTAGAAAATATACATGTAACACCACATGAAACTAAAATATTGGATGTGGCTTCTGGTAATGGAATTATAGCAAAAGAAATAGTAGCTAAAAACTCAGAAATACAACCAACTTTACTAGATGATTTTAACCTAGCAATAGCATCTTCTAAATTAAACTTACCGCAAACAACTACTTTTATTTGCGATGATAATTTAGATACTCTTAATGATGCTACTTTTGATTTGGTAGTTTCTAATCCTCCTTTTCATTTTGAACACGAAAATAATATTGAAATTAGTCAGTATTTATTTTCAGGCGTAAAAAGATGTTTAAAAAAGGAAGGGCGTTTTGTTTTAGTAGCAAATAAGCATTTGAATTATAAAACATATTTATCAAAACTATTTAAACAAATAGTTGTTATAGCTACAAATGATAAATTTGTTATCTATGAGTGTAAATCATTTTAAATCAAGATGTTTTTATGATTACTTTATCTTTAGTTAAAATACTATAATGTTAATTTTTATATAAAAATAGTGTGTTTTTGTTAGGTTTTTTACTTTTTTAAGACTTATTAGATGTAAAAAATGTAAAATAAAATTAAAATTTTACTATATTGTAGTTTGTAAAGTGTAAAAATTACAAATAATAGTACAGTTTTAATCCCTAATCCCGTATATATGAAGTTAAATTCTAACATTCAAAATGTAGAAAAAGAACAAATTAAGTTTCTTAAATTCCCTAAAAATGAAGTATTAAATATTAAAAAAGATCAAGTTAATAGATCTATAGAACTTCGAAGAGCCCTTGTTTTAGGTAATTTGGAGCATCAAAAAGTAAAGATTGTATTTGCTGATGAAAATGGTTTTAAAAGAGTAGAAACTACAATCTGGGGTATTACAGATAAATCTGTAATACTAAAACAGTCTACATTAATACCATTACAAAGAATAGTAAGTGTAGCTTAGAAAAGAAGAAAATTATTTGAATTGAATTATGCCCTAGAAATTGATTACTTCTAGGGTTTTTTGTGGCTATAATTTTGAAGTTTAAAAACAAAAACCTACTTTTCATTTTAGAATAGTATACGATTTACTTTTAATTATTTTAAACAACATTTATTCAATTTTAAAGAAAAATCAATAGGTTTAAACCTATTGTTAAAGATTTAATATGAAATTAGAAATTGAAAACGATATTAGGAAAAGTATTTGTAATTATATTTTAAGTATTAATTTATAAAATAGAATAATTAAATGGCCGGAGAAACAAATATTTCGAAGTTAATAAAAGAGATGACTCCAAAATTGAATGATGGAGAATATGTGTTTTCTACAGTAAAAGATACAAATAATATTAATAGAAGTGATACTATCTGTGAGTTTAAGGAAAAAGAGGGAGTAACTATTGTTATAGAGAAACAAAAAGCAGATGAATTAAATTTAAATTATGAATATATAGCTTCTTGGATTACTCTTGAAATTCATTCATCTTTAGAAGCCGTAGGGTTAACAGCAATATTTTCTTCAGAATTAGCGAAAAATAATATTAGTTGTAATGTAATTGCAGGATATTATCATGATCATATTTTTATAGATAGAAAAGATGCTAACAAAGCAATAAAGGTTTTAAAATTATTATCTAAAAATCAGAAATAAAATTATTTGTTAGTAAAGTTTAGTGATAAATATTTTATCACCTTTTTTCAAAAACACCAAACAATTCACTTTCTTCTCTCGGGGTTATTGAATTGTAACATTTCTCAAATATTTTAGTTTTAAAGTATGGATTTAAATAGCTAAGATACTCTTCTTTTGTACCTCCAAAAGGACGCTTTTCCATGTCTCCTTTTAAAGGAATGTTAAACCATAAACCTACTAATTTCCCATTGATATTTAAAAGCTCATTCATTTTTTTTGCATAAGACTTTCTGTTTGTTAAAGTTGGAGGAAAAGAGCAGAAAAAAGTTTGCTCTAAAATTAAATCATAAGTTTCGTTATGATTAAAAAAGTTACCAAGTATAATTTGATCAGATGGAAATTTAGGGATACGATTCTTAAATATTTCTAAAGGTTCAGGAGCTATATCTAATACATGCACATTTGTAAATCCTTTATTAAATAAGTATTCTGCTTCATATGCATTTCCTGCTCCAGGAATTAATATTTTAATAGAAGTATCTTTTATTTGGTTTATATAGGTAATTAGAGGAAGAGAAGGGGCTCCAATATCCCAACCTGTTCTATTTTCATGATATCTTTCCGACCAATATTTTTGCTGTTCATTGGTGTTTTTAGTAGTACTCATATGTTTTAGATTTGCATAAAAAAGTACCACTAAAGTAATTATAAATTTTAGTGGTACAATTCATATTTATAAAGGTTTATTTTATTATAAATAATAAGATAATCCGAAGTATAAGTTAGAGCTGTTCAAATTAAAAGAAAAACGACTAGTATTGTAAGTAGTTTCTTGAGAGTCTTTTATGCTGTTTTTTGAATCACTATACCCCAAGGAACCTAAATAAGTTTCTAAAGCTAGTTTTTTAGATATGAATAACGTAATACCAGGTCGTATACCAATAAAGTAAGTATTAGAAGATTGTTCGTAATCTGATGAGTATACTCTGTCATAAACATTTCGAGTATATCTTCCTTCACCTTGAATTGAAATACTTACTTTTTTTCCAACAGGAATGTGTTTTTTAATATATGGAAAAATAGAGTATTCTTTTCTAGAATTTAAAAGATCGAAAGCGTCATTATTATCTTTATGTTCATCTTTATGATACCCATAGCCAAGTCCTAAACCAATAGATAAGTTATCGTCTATGAAATAACTTGTTTTTGGAAATAAATTATAACCGAAATTTTTACTTTCACTAGAGTACGAACTAGTAGATTCACTTCTTTTAGTATCATTAAAATCTAAAGAAAAATTACCAGAAATGCTCCAAGTTCCTTTTTTAATAATCAGTTTTTCGTTTTTTTCTTGAGAGTTAGTAAAAACAGTAGCTAACAAAGTTGTAATAAGTAATAGTTTTTTCATAATAAATAATTTAATGGTTTTTAAATTAGATTGTAAACCATCAATTATTATTCCTGTGTATGCCAAATGAATCTAAATAAATGTTAATTAACATTGATTATTTATAACGCATACAAACTATTAATTTTACTATTTGTTTTGTTGAAAAAAATGAAGTTTCCAAAAAGTTTATGATTAGAATTTTAAAAGAATATTATGCATTTAAATACATACTTTTAATAAACCCACTACCATAGGTGCGTTCTAGTTTTCTAATGGTAAAATGTCCTTTTGCCATGTCTTGAAAATGACTAATAAACAAGGTGTTAATTATAGCACCACCAGCAGCTCCAATAATAGGCACCGATTGTGCAATAGATTTTTCAGTTACCTGTACACCAAAACGTTCAGCAATTTTACTAATAATAGTTAAAAATATAGGAGCCCCTTCATGAGCTATCCCTTGTTCGGTAACATATTTACTTGCTTGCGCCATAGAGTTAGATAAAAAAGCCTTGGTAACATAATAAGTAGACTCTAAATTATCATCTTCCATACTATTTCCTCCCAAAGCAAAAACCTCTAAACAAGCTAATTTAGTAGCCGTGTCATTAATAGATTCGCCTTGCGAACGCGCAATATCTGCAATAGAGCGTAAAATAATGGTAGTGGTAATAGGAAGTTCAACAGCTAACCC
>CALISK010000271.1 GCA_938041625.1 uncultured Tenacibaculum sp.
TTTTTTCTATTAAATAAATCTTAAAATAAAAACATCATTCTTAAGAATAAGTAATTTTTTGTAACTTACGAATAACCAAAAAAAATCATCCAAATGCCTAATTACAATCTAAAAATTAATGGAGAATCGGTTGCAATAACTGCTGATTCAGATACTCCTTTACTTTGGGTTTTACGAGATCAATTAAATTTAGTAGGAACTAAGTTTGGTTGTGGTATTGCTCAGTGTGGAGCTTGTACCGTTCATGTAGATGGAAAAGCAACTAGGAGTTGTCAGTTACCCGTTTCCATGATTGATAAAGAAGAAATAACAACCATAGAAGGACTTTCTAAGGAAGGGAATCATCCTTTACAAGAGGCTTGGAAAGAAGTAGATGTTCCTCAGTGTGGTTATTGTCAGGCTGGACAAATTATGACAGCAGCATCTTTCTTAAAAGAAAATTCAACACCTAATGCTAACGAAATTCGTGAAGCTATGCATGGTAATATATGTAGATGCGCATCTTATAATAGAATTGAAAAAGCAGTAGCTATTGCTGCAAAAAAAATGTCCTAAAAACGATCAATCATGAGTACGAAAGAAAAAAATCTAACATTCAGTAGAAGAAATTTTTTACGAACTTCTGCATTGGCAAGTGGAGGTTTATTAGTTGGTTTTAATTTATTTACAGCATGTAAATCAGAAATTAAACCACCTGTAGATATAGCAAATTTAAATTTTAATGATTTTAATGCTTTTATAAAAATAGCAGATAATGGGTATGTTACTATTTTTTCACCAAATCCAGAAATCGGACAAGGAGTAAAAACAGCAATGCCAATGATAATTGCAGAGGAATTAGATGTAGCATGGGATAAGGTAAATGTAGCTCAAGGAAAATATAATAAGAAAGAATATACACGTCAAGTAGCTGGGGGAAGTCAATCTATTCGTTTTGGTTGGGATGCACTTCGTCAAACAGGAGCTACAACAAAGCAAATGTTAATTAATGCGGCTGCGGCTAAATGGGGAGTAGAAGCATCAAGCTGTAAAGCCTCTAAAGGAGTTATTACAAATGCTAATGGAGAAAAATTAGGATATGGAGAGGTTGTTAAAGAAGCTGCGTTATTAGAAGTTCCTGAAAATGTAAAACTGAAAGAATCTTCAGAGTATACTATTATAGGAAATGATGCCATTAATGTAGATTTAGATAAAATTGTAACAGGAGAATCTTTGTTTGGATTAGATTATAAAGCAAAAGGAATGGTGTATGCTTCGGTATTAAGACCACCTGCTTTCGGACAAACATTAGAGAGTTTTGATGATACTGAAGCTAAAAAAGTAAATGGTGTTTCAGAAATAATAAAATTTGGAGATAAAGTAGCCGTATTGGGTAACAATACATGGGCTGCAATGAAAGGTAAAAAAGCATTAAAAGCTGTATGGAGTAGTGATGAGGATTTGGAAAGTACAGAAGATCATGATAAAATATTGAATGATATTCTTGTAGGGAAAGAATTTGAAATTCGAAGAGAAGATGGTAATGTGAAAAAAGCTTTTAAAGAAGCAGATAAAGTAATTGAAAGAACATACCATTCCCCTTTTTTACCTCACAATTGTTTAGAGCCAATGAATTTTTATGCGAATGTTACGCCAGAAAAAATTCATTTAGTAGGACCTATACAAACACCACAATGGACAGCTGGTAGAGTTGCTAAATTATTGAAGAGAGAAGAATCTGAAATAGATTTAGAAATGACACGAATGGGAGGTGGATTTGGACGTAGATTATATGGTGATTTTGCATTAGAAGCAGCTGAGATCTCTAATTTAGCTAAAAAACCAATTAAGGTAGTGTATTCTAGAGAAGATGATATGACAGACGGAATTTACCGTCCTGCAATTAAATATCAAATAGCAGCATCTTTAAAAGACGGAAAAGTAACAGGGTATCATCTAAAAGAAGCAGCTATAAATGGAAATATGTATGATTTAATACCTAATTTTTTTCCAGCAGGTTGTATTCCTAACTATAAAGTATCCACTCAAAACTATAAAAGTAAAATAACAACAGGTGCATGGAGAGCACCCTATACTAATTTTTTAGCGTTTGCAGAACAAAGTTTTTTTGATGAAGTAGCAGAAGAGTTAAAGATAGATGCAGTACAACTTCGATTAGAACTTTTACAAAATGTAAAAAATACTTCTGATGAAAAGATTGAATACTCAGGAGGTAGAATGGAAGACACTATAAAATTAGCAGCTGAAAAAAGTAATTGGAATGAAAACAAAGAAGGTGTTTTTAAAGGTTTTTCTGCCTATTACAGTCACAATACACATGTTGCTGAGGTAGCAGAAATAGAGATAAAAGAAGGAATACCTGTAGTAACCAAAGTAATAGTTGCAGTAGATTGTGGAATTGTTATTAATCCAACAGGAGCAATTAATCAAATTCAAGGTGGTGTTTTAGATGGAATAGGACATGCTATGTATGGAGATTTTTCTTTTGAAAAAGGAAAACCATCTCATAAAAATTTCAATACTTATCGATTAATAAGAATGAATGAAACTCCTAAGGTGGAAGTTCATTTTGTCAAAAATAATTTATCACCTACGGGATTAGGAGAACCAGGATTACCTCCTGCTGGAGGAGCTGTAGCAAATGCTATTTATAAAGCACTTGAAAATAGATTATACGCTCAACCTTTTATTAAAGAATTACAAGATAAAAAAGAAAAGGTACTCAGTTAGTATTTTCAGAACAAAAGAGAAGAAGAATTTTCCTTTTATAGATAGCCAATTTGGTTATTTATAAAGGGTTTTTTTATGATAAACTAAAAAAAACGACTAAAAATTATAAATTAAGTAAACAAAAAACCAGTTTTTTAAAATTTAAAAGCCTATAATTTTGTTAAATTAATAAATAAAAAGGAAAATAAAATACGAAATCGTTTGCATTAAAGTTAAATTTTATGAATATGTTAATTTGTTGTGTTTTTTGTTTTAAATTGAGTCTTTTCTTTAATAA
>CALISK010000272.1 GCA_938041625.1 uncultured Tenacibaculum sp.
AAGGAATGGTTTTTATTGTTATAATTTGAATGATTAAATGTATGATTTGCAATTTTATGACCATTATTATTCCAGCTTTCTAATAATTTTTTCCCTTTTATACCAGTTTTATCTTTTCCAGTAACAAAAAACATAGCTT
The DNA here is from genome assembly GCA_938041625.1 of uncultured Tenacibaculum sp. Classification (GTDB taxonomy): domain Bacteria; phylum Bacteroidota; class Bacteroidia; order Flavobacteriales; family Flavobacteriaceae; genus Polaribacter. The sequence goes on from CALISK010000272.1 coordinate 140, forward strand.
CAATATTGGCATCTTTAAGTTTTTTTAAAAGTATTGAATTCCATTTATCAAAAGTATAATTTGGTCTATTCCCTATAGATCCATCATCAAATGTAAAACTTACTTTAGACTGACTGGAAGTTTGTGTTGTTAAAAAAATAATAATTATAGTTATGATCTGTTTCATTTGTAAGCTTCTTAAATAATTATAGTTTATCATATTGCCTCCCTTTTTTTCCTTTATATCGTTTTTGATTCCATCTATATATAAAAGAGACGTTTAATTGTGGAACCCTTATTTGCAATGCACTATCCTGTGAGAAGTTTTCACCTCTCGTCTGTATATTCCATATCCAACTATTAAAAATATCTTTAGCATTAATACTTAAAGAAGCGTTATTATTAAAGATATTTTTACTTAACCCAAAATCTAACCTATATACAGCTGCTCTAGATAACTGACCTCTATTATTTGCACCTCTAAATCTATTTTGAAATTGAAGCTTAAAAGAATTAGAGACTTTAAAATTAAGGTGTATTCTACCTCCAAAAGCAAAATCATTCGTATTAAAATCTGTAGTTTCATAATTTCCTTTTTGTTGATAGCCATTTAAGGTGATTTCATTATAAATATTAAACCAATGTAAAGGAGTATAGGCAAACCCTAATTCTAATCCATAAGATTCGTCTTCTCCTATATTAACCGATCTTGTTACAAATACTACTTCATTATTTCCATTAATAAGAATATTTTCTTTTTGAATGAAATAATCTATAGCATCCTTCTTTTTTCTATAAAAAAATGTAGGTGTTATAGAAAACTTATTGTTAATTTTTGCTTCATAAGAAAGCTCTGTAAGCGTAACATAAGAAGGGTTTACTTTTGGGTTACCAGCAAAAATATTTCTAGCATCACTAAAAGAAGAAAAAGGAACAATAGCATTTCGTCTTGGTCTTTGTATTCTTCTAGATATTGAAAATCGGATAGTACTGTTATCGTTAAACTGATAGTTTATAAAACTCGACGGAAATACATCTGTATAGTTTCTAATTGTTTTTTCGGTATTAAAATTAGATTTAATATATATGTTAGTAGTTTCTGTTCTTACACCTATTTGAAATTTAAATCTTTCAAAACTTTTAGCATACTGGCCATAAAATGCGATTATATTTTCATTATAATTGGTTTCATCTGTAAATTTAGGAATAACAGTAGAACTGTTTCCTTTAAAGCGCTCTACAGCATAATCATTATCGATATTGGTAAACCTGCTTCTTGCACCAAATTCTAATTGAGATTTATTTTTCAGAATATGTACGTAATCCAAAGCGACTGTATATCGTTTATCATCAATATTGGTATCAACAACGTCATTGGCACTTATTTCTAATTGAGGAAATGTAGTTTTTTCTAAAATAGCTGAATAGCCATCTTCTATAGATGATTGCGTTAATGCGCTTAATTTGAGTTGTGAACCTCTGTCATTCAGTTTTAGTTTATATTCACTTGTGATTTGAAAGAAATTATTTTTAAATTCTTCATCATCTAAGCGCTCTGAAATTGCTGATAAACTATTCGTATTATAATCTTCATAACTAATAGAATTAATGGTGTTTAAATCTGCAAAACGATATATTAAATCAGCAGAAACAATATGTTTTAGATTGAATTTATATGTTCCTCCAAAATTATTAGAAACATAAAATTGGTTGAGTATTTTTTCTGAATTTTGAAAACTTTTTGAAGGAAAAGAATTAAAATTAGTTAGTGTTATTTTCCCTGTTGCTTTGGGTTCAGAATACCCTAAACCAGTATTCATATACCATGAATAGTTTTCGTTTGCTTTATTGATGTTTATATTAACACCAGAATTTAAACGAATACCAGAAAAAGCTTCAAAACTAGCATTAAATCTTCTCTTCTTACCTTTTTTTAAAACAATATTTATGATTCCTCCTGAACCTTCTGCACTATATTTTGAAGATGGATTGGTTATAACTTCTACTTTATCAATAGAAGCAGCGGGTATTGTTCTTAAAAGAGAAGCAGTGTCTGTTAATCCGCTAATTCGGCCATCAATTAAAATTCGAACACTACTACCACGAATACTCATGCTACCATCAACTTCAACTAGTACCAAAGGCACATTTTGCATCACATCAATTAAACTTCCGCCACTTACCGAAAGATCTATAGAAACGTTGTATACTTTTTTGTCTAATTCAATTTTATAATTAGAAGTATTTGATGTAACGATGACTTCATCTATAATAACATCGGTATTAACGATTATATCACCTAAATCTTTTTTATTTTCAGAAATAGTCGCATCCAATTTAGAACTAGTAGAAGGTAAGCCAACGATAGAAATTTCAAAATTATAAATTTGTTTGGGTACTTTTATACTAAAATAACCTTTCTCATTTGCTAATGTACCAAGAACAATTTTATGGTTGTTTATAGCTTTAAAAATAATATTAGCATATGCAACAGGTATGTTTTTTTGACTTTTAACGGTTCCTGAAATTCTTATGTTTTGAGCGATTATATTACAATGTAATAAGCTGGTAAATAGAATAAAAAGTAATGTTTTCATGAATTTATTTAAATCATTAATAGACATAGTTATCCTGTTCTACTTAAAAAGAGAACGATTGTTTTTGTAAAAAGAGAATTATACCATTTTACTTTTGAAATCGATATAAAAGAATTTGATAGTTTTTCGCTAGTTCGAGGCATCAAATTTTAGCATAGCCTAACTATAGTCAAATTTTATAATAAAGAAATAGTAGAAAAAATGAAAATTATTCTATCGATTTCAATGGCGAAATGGTATTAATAAAAGATTATTATTTTATTGCTTTAAGTACCAAGGAAGCCAGTTTAAGTTGTCCGTTTTTAGAAGTTAAAAAATCTCTATCTTTTTTATGTGATAAATATCCCATTTCAATTAAAGTAATAGGGTATTCTATATTTTTTAGAAGATATATATCTGCTTTTTTAATTTTTACAGTGCGACCTTTAAAGCTATTAAAAAGATTAACAGCCAGTTTTTCAGATTTTTCTTTCTGTTTATTTTTATCACTAACAAATATCTCCATTCCATTTTTATTTTTGTCTTTGTCTGAATTCACGTGTAGAGAAATTACAAAATCTGGTTTCAATTTATTAATTCTTTTAGCGCGATCATTTAAAGAGATAAATTGGTCTGAGTTTCTAGTTAAAATAACCTCTATATTTTCATTTTTATTTAAAGCCTTTATTTTTTTTGCAATATTTAAAGCTATTTTTTTTTCGTTTAATTCACCTAAACTAACACCTCCATCTTTTCCGCCATGACTCACATCAATAACAATTTTTTTATGATTACCTCCTAAAAAAGCAATAGGATTTAAGTGTTTTCCATGTTGCTTTACTTCATAGTGTAAATGAGGTCCTGTTGAAAAACCTGTAGTACCAACATACCCAATAATAGCCCCTTTTTTAACTTCTTCCTTTATATTAATATTAAATGCATTTAAATGTGCGTACCAAGTCTCATATCCATCTGCATGGGTTATTATAATTAAATTTCCCCATTTACCTTTCATAGAAGCCTCCTTAATAATTCCATCAGCAGTTGCAAAAATGGGGGTTCCAATTTTAGCTTTAATATCAATGCCTCTGTGTGCTACATCTCTTTTGGTCTTTGGACGTCTTGCTTTTTCTCCAAAATAAGATGAAATATCGTTTTTTGTAGCATCTTTTACAGGGAATAGAGAAGGAGGAGTACTTATAAAATTAGAGACTCCTAACATATTTAAATATTCATTATTCTCAATAATTGGAGATGTGAATGCAGAAATTAAAAATACGCAAACAGGTAATAAGAAAATGTATTTAAGTTTTGCTATACGGTTAGAACTAGGTTTAGTCATCATTGCTACTCTTCTTTTTAAAATAGGTTGATTGAAGTAATTATATAGGTTATTAGGTTTTTTAAGCTCCAAACTTTTTAATAATAAACCTATATATTCAGAAGTTTTAATACCTTTTTGAAGTGTACCTTTATCTGCTTGAAATTCATGTACAGATTTTAATGATTTTCTATAGAAATATAGGAGAGGATTAAACCAAAAGAAACATATATATATTTCTGTTAATAATATATCCCAAGAATGTTTTAATTGAATATGAATTTTTTCATGCTCTATAATTTGTTCGTCATATTCTTTATCTTGATGTTTAGGAATGAAAATACAATTGAAGTAAGAAAATATTTCTGATACATCTACTTTAACAAACTGATATCCTTTTTTTTGTTCTACTACGGCGCTGTTTTTTAGTAAAAACAACTTCCTTGTTGTAATTAAAACACGTGTTAAATATATAGAAAACATTAAAAAATATACAGTGATTAATAGTATTGTATAGTTAAAGGGAGGTACTACAGTAGGTGTTTCAAGAACTTCTGAAGATTGGTTAGATATAATATCAGAATTTACTGATTCAAAAATTACAGCATCAAAGTTTACCGATTCTAATAAAGGAATATCTTTAATTTCTATAGATAATGAAGGAAATATAGTATTTGAAAATGGTACTATAACAGAAATTGGTAGTAATAGTAATAATACAATCCTATTTATTTTATGAAAAGTTAAGTTACTTAAAATAAGAGTATACAAAATATACAATATTGAAAATACAAAAGTAACTTGCAGTATATAAAGGAGTATATTATTCATTTTTAGCTTTTAATTTTTCAATTTTACTTTCAAGCATTAATTTCATTTTTTCTAATTCTGTAATACCTAAATCTTCATTATTAGTGAAGAAAGAAGCAAATTTACTAGGAGAACCGTTAAAAAAATTACCAATAACTTCTTTCATATGTTTTTTAAAATACGTTTCCTTAGATACGTTCGCATAATACTGGCGAATTTTACCATAAGTATCAAATTTTAAAAACTCCTTTTTTACTAAAACTCTTACTACAGTTGATATAGTTGTATATGCAGGTTTTGGTTCAGGAAATTGTTCTACAATATCTTTAAGGAATGCTTTTTCAAGTTTCCATATATATTTCATTACTTGTTCTTCTGCTTTTGTTAATCCATTCATGTTACAAATATAGAATTATTTTTTAGTTATGACTATAAAAATAGTTATAAAACTATATTTATAGTCGTTATATGTTTTGTAGCCTTATTTTTAATCTTAAAAAACACTGTTAAATAGTTGTTTTTGAAAACTCCAAAGCTTTATGTTTTAATTATGACAGTTCAATGTTTATTAACGATGATTCAAAATAATACTATTTCATTTCCTCTTTAATAATAACATATTTGATTATTGAAAAACTCAAACTAAAAACTAAATCATGAAAAAAATATTTTTTATATTAAGTATGTTACTATTTTTTAAATTATCTGCACAAGAAAAATTAAGTAAAACTAAATGGCAAGAAGATCTTCGTTTTATTCAGGCCACCATACATAAAGAGTATTCGTTCCTTTTTGTAAAAACAACAAAAGAAGATTTTGATATTGAAGTTGAAAAGTTATACAATGACATTCCGAATTTACAAGAACACGAAATCATTGTTGGATTTTCTAGAATAGTATCTTTATTTAAATATGGGCATACTTATATGAGCTTTCATCAAAAACCTTTTGAATTTTCACAATTTCCTTTTAATTTATATGAATTTAATGACGGAATTTATATTCAAGGAACACATAAGAATTACCCAGAAGCAATTGGAGCCAAAGTGATAGCAATAGAAGGAAAGTCTATATCAGAGGTTTTAAAAGCAATTGAACCGACAGTAGAAGTAGAGAATTCACAATATTTTAAAGCTTATGGAATTAATAATATACGATATCCAGAAGTATTGCATGCTCAAAAAATTACAAATACATTACAAAATAAAGTAACCCTTACATTAGAAAAAAACGGAAAAATATTTAATGAATCTTTTACTGCATTAGCTAAAGGAGAAAGAGTGCCAACGCATCGTGGTTATGTAAAACAAAATGAAAACTGGTTAGATGCAAGAGACCAATCAACAACTCCTTTATACTTAAAGCATTTAGATAAAGTTTACTTTTCTAAATACTTAACTAAAGAAAAGGTAATGTATGTTAGACATAGTAGAATTAAAGACGAAGCCAAAGAAAGTACGAAGGATTTTTATGCTCGTGTATTTCATGAAGTAGTAACTAATAATGCTGAAAAATTAATCATTGATTTACGTTTAAATGGTGGTGGAAATAACTATTTAAATAAGGATGTTATAAAAAGCCTTATTAAAGCTGAGAAGATAAATAAAATAGGAAAGTTATTTGTTATTATCGGAAAAAGAACCTTTTCTGCTTGCCAAAACTTAGTGAATGAAATAGATAATTATACCAATGTCATTTTTGTAGGAGAACCTACAGCAGAAAATATCAACTTTTGGGGAGATAATCGTCCTGTAAAACTACCAAATAGCACTATTGATATCTCTTTGTCGTATTTATGGTGGCAAGATAAGCCAGCTTTAGAAAATGCAGATTGGATAGCTCCTAGTGTTCCTGTTACTATGAGTTTTGATGAATATGCAAATAATCAAGATCCTGTATTACAAGCAGCTTTAAATTTTAATGAAAAAGACTTTAAACCTAAGCCAATGGATTATATTGTAAACTTGTATTTATCTGGACAAAGTCAAAAATTAGCTGAAGAACTTCCTAAAATGATTCAAAATCCATTGTATGCGTTTTGTAATTTTGAAAAAGAATTAATTAAAATAGGTAACATTTTATTGCAAAGTGGTCGTGTACCTCAGGTTCAGGCTTCTATTCAATTATTTTCTATGGTTTTACAATTATTTCCAAATTCAGCTAATGCTCATAAATATTTAGGAGAATCGTACATTGCTATAGGAGAAACTAAAAAAGCAAAAGAAGTGCTAAAAAAAGCTATCTCTATAGATACCAATGGTAAGATAAGTAAGATAGCTAAAGAAATGTTAAATAACATTGATTAAAGAAAACTAATTATGTAACATTTGTTACCAAAAACATTGTCGTTATTCAGTAAATTAGAAAAAAATAAATTCATTCTTCATGAATCAGAGATTTCCTCTATTAAGACGATACATTAACGTGTGTCGTCTTTTTTTATAAAAAAATGTATTTATGTAACATTTGTTACTGAAAAGATCTATATAAATCAATAACTTAGAAGTGTGAATTTCACATCCCCCCAAAGCACAGAAGTTCAATTTAAAAGACAATATAATTTAAGGATGTATTGTCTTTTTATTTTTTATGAAATAAAATAATTGTAATGTAACATTTGTTACTAAAAAGATCTATATAAATCAATAACTTAGAAATATGAATTTCATATCCCCCAAAGCACAGAAGTTCAATTTAAAAAGACAATATAATTTAAGGATGTATTGTCTTTTTATTTTTATGAAATAAAATAATTGGAGTGTAACATTTGTTACTAAAAATGTCTACATAAATCAATAACTTAGAAGTATGAATTTCATACCCCCCCAAAGTACAGAAGTTCAATTTAAAAAGACGATATAATTTAAGGATATATCGTCTTTTAATTTTTAGTTAAAAGTATTTCTAATAATAATTTAAAAACTACAATTAAACGATACAAGTCTGTATATCATCTTCATTTCTTTTTAAGGTAAACAATAAATATAAAAATGAAAATTGTTTTGTGCTACCTTGGTATTAAATTTTATTAAAGGAATCTAATTGGTAATTAAATGATTAAAGAGTTAAAAGATAGTTATAGTGATTTATTTGAAGAAAAATTATTAAATGAAATAAGTGAAGTAGGTATATTAAAAGAAATACCAGAAGGAATTAAAATAATGGATATTGGTCAATATATTCGTTCTATGCCTTTACTGATTTCAGGTGCTATTAAAGTTTTACGAGAAGATGAAAATGGAGATGAATTATTATTATATTTTTTAGAAAAAGGAGATACCTGTGCAATGTCACTTTCTTGTTGTTTAGGTTATGCTAAAAGTGAAATACGAGCTATCACAGAGTTAGATTCTAAGTTAATAGCCATTCCAGTTCAAAAGATGGAAGAATGGACAACTAAATATAAAAGTTGGCGTAGTTTTGTATTTAATAGTTATCATAATAGATTAACAGAGATGTTTTTAACTATTGATAGTATTGCTTTTATGAAAATGGATGAACGTTTATTAAAATATTTGAAAGATAAAATGAAAATAACAAAATCAAATACTGTAAAAGCAACTCATTTAGAAATAGCGATTGAATTACATACCTCACGTGTTGTAATTTCAAGATTGTTAAAGAAATTAGAAAATCAAAATAAAATAGAACTTCATAGAAACTATATTAAAATTTTAACTCTTTAGGCTTATAAATGTAATAAGAAAATAAATTTCATAGTATTCCCTGTAAAAGTGTCATTATATTTGCAAAAAATATTTTTATGCCAAAACAGTTTTCAGAGTTAGGAATCAATGAACAAATACAACAAAGTTTAAGTGATTTAAATTTTACAACTCCTACTGC
>CALISK010000273.1 GCA_938041625.1 uncultured Tenacibaculum sp.
ACGGAGCTTTATATAATTTGGCTGCAAAAGATGTTACTATTGCAAATGTTGTTTTAAATGCTATAGAAAATGTAGTGAAAGAAATTTCTTTGTATGCTCCTTATAATTCTATAATAGCAAAAGAAGCACAAAAGAGAAATACGAATGTAATATATGAAGCTTTTATTGATAGAAATTATAATGAAGATGCGTCACTAGTTTCTAGAATTTTACCAAATGCAATTATAGAGGATAAAGAAGTTGTTTTTCAGCAGCTATTAAAAATAACTAACGAAGAGAAGGTAATTGCAGTTCAAGAAAAAGAAATAAAACTAAAGGCAACTACTTTTTGTATTCATGGCGATCATGAAAATGCTGTTGAATTATTAAGATACATAGATTCTAAATTAAAAGAAAGCTAGATTGAGTTATCAATTAATATATAAACGTTACGGAGAGTTTTCAATACTTATAAAGTGGAAAGCTATTGTAGATAAAGATATAATACGAGATATAAATACGTATAAAACTAAAATTCTAAAGAAAGAAGAAAGAAAAATACAAGATTGTATTATTGGGTACCATTCTTTGTTAATTGTTTATAAAGAGGTTTTATGTAAAGTAGCTGAAAAAATATCTTTTTTAAAAGAAATTTATAGTTTTGAGCAGAGTGTAAGCTCTAAAATTAATCGTGTATGGACAATTCCTGTCTGTTACAATTTAAAATATGGGGTTGATTTATTAGATATTTCAGAGAGAACAAAGCTTTCTGTAGAAGAAATCATTCAATTACATATCAACACTATTTATACTGTTTATTTCATAGGTTTTTTACCCGGTTTTCTATACTTAGGAGGTTTAAATAGGAAACTTTTTTTTGATAGAAAATCAACACCTAGGTTAAAAGTACCGAAAGGAGCAGTAGCCATAGGAGGTAAACAAACAGGAGTGTATCCTGAAAAAAGTGCTGGAGGTTGGAATATTATAGGAAATACACCATTGCGTTTTTTTGATGTAACTAAAGAAGTACCTTGTTTTGCAAAATCAGGAGATGAAATAAAATTTACGTCAATATCAGAAGAAGAGTATTTTAAAATTAAAGGAGAAGTTAAAAAAGGATTATATAAAATTGAAAAAAAGGTAATTGTAAATTCATAATTCGTTATTAATATAAATGATCAAAGTTTTATCATCAGGTATATATACAGCTGTTCATGATTTAGGAAGAACTGGGTATCGAGAAATGGGAATACCTGTTGCTGGTGTTATGGATCGTTATGCAACAATGTTTGCAAATATGATATTAAATAATAAAGAAGAAGATGCGGTAATAGAAATAGTTTTTGGGAGTAGTAAGTTTGAGTTTTTAGAAAGTTGCAGTATAAGTATTTCTGGAGCCGATTTCTCAGCTAAAATAGATAATGAATTTACTTTAATGAATACTGTTTTAGAGGTTGAAAAAGGAAGTGTACTATCTTTTGGAAAAAGAAATTTTGGTGTTAGAACTTATATAGCAGTTAAAGGTGGTTTTTTAACAGAAACGGTATTGGGAAGTAGAGGTTTTTATAAAGGAATAACAAATAGACATGTATTTAAAAAAGGGGTTATTATACCAATAAATAAAGAGCAAAAAAAAATAAAAGAGACAAGATCGAAAGTTAAGTTCAATAAAGATTACATAAGAACTAATAATATTGAAGTGTTTGAAGGACCTGAGTATGAATTATTGTCAATAGATCAAAAAGAAAAATTAAAGCAATTAGAATTTACAATATCATCTTCTAATAGTAGAATGGGGTATATTTTAAATGAAAAGATAAAAAATAGTTTTCCATCAATGTTGTCTTCAGGAGTTTTACCTGGTACAGTTCAATTAACTCCTTCAGGTAAATTAATTGTTTTAATGAGAGATTGTCAAGTAACTGGTGGGTATCCTAGAATATTACAGCTAACAGAAGAATCAATTAATATACTATCTCAAAAAACAACAAAAGATAGTATTAAATTTAAAATAAAAAGATTTTCTTAAAAAAGAAACAAGGAGCTAGAGCTCCTTGTTTTATATATTATTTTGTTTACGAAAAATGGAAACTGTAAAACTATATTTCTAAAGAATTAAAAAGCTCAATTAGTTTTGGATCAGAAGGTCTAGGTGCATCTGCATCTATTATATTTCCTTTTGGGTCTATTAATATATAACGAGGAATACTAGAAACTTTGTATGCTTCTTTAAAACTTTTGTCTTTGGTAATGAGCAATTGTGTTCCTTTTAAGTTTTTTTCAGTAACATAAGTCTTCCATGCATTAAGGTCTTCAGTCATTAAAGCAATGCTTACAAATTGAATATTTTTATTATTGTATTTTTCTACAAGTTTTTCTAAAGTAGGAAATTCTGCAATACAAGGTTTGCACCAAGTGTCCCAAAAATCTATATAGATGTATTTACCTTTTAAATCGTCTAAAGAAGTAGAATTTCCTTTATAATTAATGTAGTTAACAAATTTAGGAGAGGCTTTTCCTTTGCCTAATATATTTTTTGCGTATACTTTTTCTTTATATGTTTTTTCTATATTTTTTTTTATGTATGCTATTTCTTTTTTTTGAAGAACTATAAAAGAACTATCTAAAGCATTATTTTTTAATAATGATTGTGTTAGTTCTAAAAAATCATTGTTAAGGACATTTTTAAATTTATTTTCTGATAAATTATGAATGTCTTTGTCTTCATGAAGCACACGAAGCGTATTTTGATATTCTTTCATAAAGTGTATTTTTTCTACACCTTTACCACTAAAATTTAATGTTTTACTGTAGTTGTTAATATCTACAGACATATTAATGTTATCTCCATTTTGAAAATATACTTTTTCCCAGAACTCTCCAATGTAAATACCATGATAAGTTTTTTTTACGTTTAAAGTATCACTAAAACTTCCATCTTCAGACAATCTAATTATTTTTGTTTTCTGCTTATAAAAACTTTTAATGATGATAGAGTCGCAAGTTGGATTTTCTATTTTTCCAGAGAAGGTAAGATATTTCTTTTTCTTCACCTTAGTACAAGAAGTAACTAGTATAAATATTATTAGTACTTTAATAATGTTTTTCATTTTTCTATTTTTAAAAAAAATAAAAGTAAGTAAAATTTAAAAGTTATATTACCTATAATATAATCTAAAAAACATTTTAGCTTAAGGAAAAGCATTAAGCAGAAAAGATCAAAAATTGGTTAAAGGAGGGCGTCATCATTTTACACATGCTCCTATAGATGAAGGAGGAGGAGACCGTTGTACTCAAGAGTGTTCTATGACAGATTCAAGTGGAGCATGTTCAGGAAGTCTGGAATGTAGAGAAAGGAGCTGTACTTACTATGGTGAACATGGAACTGAGTGTAAATAGAATTATTAATTGAAGAATTAAAAAACTCAAGATTTATTAAATAAGTCTTGAGTTTTTCTTTTTACTAAAAAGAACAGTTTCTATTCCTTTGTTTTATATGTTATATCTCTAAAGAATTAAAAAGCTCAATTAGTTTTGGATCAGAAGGTCTAGGCGCATCTTGATTTACAATATTTCCTGCAGGATCAATTAAAATAAAACGAGGAATATCATTTATTCTGTATGCAGTAGTAAAAGATTTATCTTCGTTAGCATATAATTGTATTCCACTTAAGCTTTTTTCTTCAACCATATCACTCCAAGTAAAATAATCATCTCTAGAATCTATAGAAATACTTACAAATTCAATGTTCTTATCATGGTATTCCGTTTCAATTTTTTGTAAAAAAGGAATTTCAGCTTTACAAGGAGGGCACCAAGTAGCCCACATATCTATATAAACATATTTTCCTTTTAAATCATCTAAAGAAACAGTCTCTCTATCTATTTTTTCATAATCTATAAATTTAGGAGAAGGCATTCCTTTAGCAAGTTTTGTTTTAACATATTGCTTTTCTTCATGCATTATATAAACTTTCTTTTTAAGAGAAGTTATACTTTTTTCTTGTAAAGAAACAAAAGCAGTATCTAAATCTTTATTTTCTAATCTAGATTTAAAACCAGAAGTATACCCGTTAAGTTTAGTTTCAAATTCTGTTTCTGGCAATTCTAATAAATCTTTAAGTCCAAGACTAAAGCTTTCTTGATCTAATCTTGTTTTATTAATGAAATTGTTTTCTGCTGCTCCTTTACCTGAGAATAGAAGTGATTTAGGAAAACTATTTGCATCAAAATTCACCTTAATATCATTACCATTTGTTAAGTATATAGAGGTTTTGTTTTTACCATTATTAAAAAAGAAAAAACCTTTAGAGACTTTTAAAGTGTCTTTAAATACTCCTTTTTCATTCAATTTTATAGTTTTTTGATACCCTTTTTGAGGGTTTGCTATTACAATAGAATCTGAAGTTTTATTTTCAACGGTACCAGAAAAAGTAACATAATCTTTCTTTTTGCACGATAAAACTACAAGAGCTAAAGTAATTAGGGATATTAAATTTCTCATAATGGAATTAAATTTTAATAAAAGTCAAAGATAATTTAATTCTTAATACTTATTAAAGAGTAGTGTAGGTTTTTAAAATAAGATATTGGTTTTAGGTTTTTTAATCTTTTTTTTGTTTAATCTTTTTTATTTAAAAATAAACATACTAACATTTGTTAATGTTGTTGGTTTTAGTTTTTTCTGTTTTTTATTAGTTATTAATTGTTTTTTTTACGTTTAAATTACAGTTTTTTTTATTATTTGTGTGTTTTAATGAAATATGTGTAAAATTAACTTTGTTTTTTACAGGTTAAACAAAAAGATATACTTTTGTAAAAAGAATTGTGAAAACAAAATTAATTTAATCCCCCTTCCCTCAACCCTAAATTAATGACTAGTTTTTAGTTTGAATAAAGAAGCATAACTAATTTATAGTTGTGGCTATATCATATTCTGTAGTGTCTAATTACATATTAATAATAGTTAATGAACGAAGATTTTAAATTGTCTGATTTTTTAAAGCTAACTAAAGCTGAAGGGGCTGTAATTCTTAATGCTAAAGGAGAATTAATAGAGTCAGAAAATGTGGAAAAAGCAAAAAATTTTGCAGGAATGTCCTCAGTAATGGTAAAAATGGCAAAAGAGTTTTCAAATGAATTAGGTATAGGAAATTTAAAGCAATATGTTTTTAAAGCCGAAAAGGGAGTCTTTATTTTGAATAATTTTGAAAAAGATTTTATAGTTGGAGTTTATTCAAAAGATATAACAAAAACTGGGTTGATGATGATATCAATGGATAATTTGATAAAAAAAATAAAAAAGTAAAATAAAAAAAGTAGAATAATAATTATGAATGATGTTTTAAAAAAATTTATAGATAATATAAAAACAATGCCAGGTTTTATCGCTGTTTCAGTAACAGAAATACAATCAGGTGTAGCTTATGATTCTTATACAGCAGATGAAGGTTTTGATCCAGATTTAGCTTCAGCTTATAATTTAGAAGTAGTGAAAGCAAAATTAAAAGCTATTGAAGCTTTAGGTTTAGCAGAAGAAATAGAAGATATTACAATTACTCTAACAGATCAAGTACATATTATAAACATAGCACCAAGTAAGGCTTATTTTATTTATTTAGCAGTAGATTCTTCAAGTGCTAATTTAGGTATTACTAAATCATTACTTAATAAACATAAAGTAGAGCTTAATAAAGCTTTATAAATTAATTTAATGGATAAAACCATATGATGATTCCCCCTTTTAAGAATTTATAGAATAATTATGTTATGTGTAGTAGAATATGAATATTAATGATTTAGAAATAGATGAAGATTTAAAGGTTACTTTAAATTCACTTTTATTAGAATTTGAAACCTTTAAAGAAGGAGAAAAGGTTAATTTATTGAAGGAAGAAATTATAGTTGAGCCTATAATAGAAACTCAAATAAATAAAACAGAGAAGAAAAGTTTATTAAATAATTTCTTCAAGAAATTTTTTACTACAGAATACGAATTTCAATAAAATTTATATTGCATATAATAAAAAACCAATCATTGATTTATCAATGATTGGTTTTTTTATGTTTAAAACTAACAAAAACTGTAACTTTACATTCTAGAAAATCACAACAATTTTAACTGTATGTATTTAATTTTTGATACGGAAACTACGGGTTTACCTAAGAGTTGGAATGCTCCATATACTGATACAGATAACTGGCCTAGAGCAATTCAAATTGCTTGGCAGTTGCATGACGAAATGGGAAATTTGGTTGAGCACAACGATTTTCTAATTCAACCAGAAGGGTTTAACATTCCATTTGATGCAGAAAGGATACATGGTATTTCTACAGATTTAGCAGATGAACAAGGAATAAAATTAAATGAAGGCTTAGAACTTTTTAATGAAGCTTTAGCTAAAACAAAGTTTGTTGTTGGTCAAAATGTTGGTTTCGATGTAAATATAATGGCCTGTGAATTTCATCGTTTAGGTGTTGAAAATAACTTAACAGAATTACCAGTATTAGATACTTGTACAGAAGCAACAGCTAAAATATGTCAAATACCTGGAGGTAGAGGAGGTAAATTTAAACTACCTACACTAACAGAATTACATAAGCATTTATTTGGGGTAGATTTTTCTGAAGCACATAATGCAACAGCCGATGTAGAAGCAACTACTCGTTGTTTTTTAGAGTTATTAAGATTAAAACACTATCCGCAAGAAAAATTAGATGTTGCTGAAGATTACTATAAAGAGTATTCAGAAAGTAATCCAATGCCTATTAAATTAATTGGATTAAAACATTTAAATCTAAAAAAAGAGAGTGATAAGATTCGTAAAAGAGTAGCAGACCAATCTGGCGAGTCTAATAATATATCTACTTCAGAAGGTTTAGCAACGTTAGAAAATGTTCGATTTGCTCATTTACATAATCATTCTCAATATTCTGTATTACAATCTACTATTCAGATAAATGGGCTGGTTAATGCTGCGGCTAAAGGTAACATGAGTGCTGTAGCTATTACTGATACCGGTAATATGATGGGAGCGTTTCATTTTACAGCAGCAGTTGATAAACACAACCAATCTGCAGAAACACCATTAAAACCAATTGTTGGATGTGAATTTTTTATCTGTGAAAACCACATGGATAAATCAAAGAAAGATAATGGATATCAGGTAGTTTTATTAGCGAAAAATAAAAAAGGGTATCATAACTTAGCAAAGATGTCATCAAAAGCTTTTGTTGATGGTTTTTATTATGTACCCAGAATTGATAAAGAAGTTGTAAAACAATACAAAGAAGACATTATTGTTTTAACAGGGAATTTATATGGAGAAGTTCCAGGAAAGATTTTAAATGTAGGAGAAAAACAAGCAGAAGATGCTTTGTTGTGGTGGAAAGAAGAGTTTGGAGATGATTTGTATATTGAATTAATGCGTCATGGACAAGATGATGAAAATGTTGTAAACAAAACATTGTTAGAGTTTTCTAAAAAACATGATGTTAAAGTTATAGCTACAAACAATACATTCTATTTAGGAAAAGAAGAAGCGAATGCACATGATATCTTATTATGTGTAAAAGATGGAGAAAAACAAGCAACACCAAAAGGTAGAGGTAGAGGGTATCGTTATGGGTTACCGAACGATGAATATTATTTTAAATCTTCAGAAGAAATGAAGAAACTTTTTGCTGATGTACCAACAGCAATTAGTAATATTCAAGAAATAGTAGATAAAATAGAAGCTTTTACACTAGCTAGAGATGTATTATTACCTGCCTTTGAAATAGGAGAGCAATTTAAAGATGTACAAGATGAGGTAGATGGAGGTAAACGAGGTGAGAATAATTATCTACGTCATATAACTTATGAAGGAGCTAAAAAACGGTACGGAGAATTAACAGAAAAGATAATAGAACGGTTAGATTTTGAATTAGATGTAATTGCTAAAACTGGATATCCTGGTTATTTCTTAATTGTAGAAGATTTTATACGAGAAGCTAGAAAAATGGACGTTTCTGTAGGCCCAGGGCGTGGGTCTGCAGCAGGGTCTGTAGTAGCGTATTGTTTATGGATAACAAATATTGATCCAATACAGTATGATTTGCTTTTTGAGCGTTTTTTGAATCCTGAACGTGTATCGATGCCCGATATTGATATTGATTTTGATGATGAAGGACGAGGTAGAGTAATGGACTATGTAATTAATAAATATGGGGCAAATCAAGTAGCGCAAATTATTACATATGGTACCATGGCAGCCAAATCTTCTATTAGAGATACGGCACGTGTATTAGATTTACCATTGTTTGAAGCAGATAGAATTTCAAAATTAATTCCAGGAATAAAGCTTAAAAATATTTTTGGAGACGATGATAAGAGTAAAGGAAAAGTAGCAGGTTTACGATCAGAAGAAAAAGTAAATGTCGAAGAATTAAGAAATATCGCGCTAGGAAATGGATTGGAAGCAAATACCATTAATCAAGCAGTCGTTTTAGAAGGGTCGGTTCGTAATACAGGTATTCATGCCTGTGGAGTTATAATTACTCCAGATGATATCACCAATTTTGTTCCTGTTTCTTTAGCTAAGGATTCAGACATGTATGTTACCCAATTTGATAACTCGGTAGTAGAAAGTGCCGGATTATTAAAAATGGATTTCTTGGGTTTAAAAACATTAACCTTAATTAAAGATACCGTTAAAATTGTAAAAGCAAGACATGATGTTGATTTAGATCCAGAGAATTTTCCTATTGATGACGAAGAAACATATAAGCTTTTCCAGCGAGGAGAAACAGTTGGTATTTTTCAATATGAATCCCCTGGAATGCAAAAATACATGCGAGAATTAAAACCTACGGTTTTTGCAGATTTAATTGCAATGAATGCATTGTATAGACCAGGGCCTTTAGAATATATTCCATCTTTTATTAAGAGGAAACATGGAGAAGAAGAGATACAGTATGATTTACCAGCCATGGAAGAATATTTGGCTGAAACCTATGGGATTACTGTTTATCAAGAGCAGGTAATGTTATTATCACAGAAGTTAGCAGATTTTACTAAGGGTGAGGCCGATGTACTTCGTAAAGCAATGGGTAAAAAACAAGCAGCTGTTTTAGCAAAAATGAAACCTAAGTTTGTAGAACAAGCGAAAGCAAAAGGTCATGATGAGAATGCTTTAGAGAAAATATGGAAAGATTGGGAGGCCTTCGCTTCGTATGCTTTTAATAAGTCACATTCAACTTGCTATGCTTGGATTGCGTATCAAACTGCTTATCTAAAAGCACATTATCCAGCCGAATATATGGCAGCTGTATTATCGAATAATATGAATGATATTAAGTCAGTATCATTTTTTATGGAAGAATGTAAGCGAATGGAATTAGAGGTTTTAGGTCCAGATATAAACGAATCATATTCTAAATTTTCTGTAAATAAAGAAGGGGCTGTTCGTTTTGGTATGGCAGCAATAAAAGGAGTGGGAGCTTCTGCAGTAAGAGCAATTATAGAAGAACGAAAGGAAAATGGAATGTATTCTTCTATTTTTGATATTTCTAAGCGTGTAGATTTAAGAGTAGCAAATAAAAAAGCTTTTGAAGGATTGGCATTGGCTGGTGGATTTGATTCTTTTTCGAATACACACAGAGCGCAATATTTTGTAAGAGACGAAAAAGAGCAAACATTTTTAGAAAAGGCGTTACGTTTTGGGAGTAAATACCAAGAAAATGAGAACTCTTCACAAGTTTCTTTATTTGGAGAAGCAAGTGACGTAGAATTACCAGAACCAATTATTCCTGAAAGTGAAACATGGGGAACTATGGAGTTGTTAGCGAAAGAAAGAGAAGTAGTAGGAATGTATATTTCGGCGCATCCATTAGATGATTTCAAAAATGAATTAAAGTTTTGTAATGCATCTGTAAGTCATTTTAAAAATCTGGCAAAATATGAAGGGTTGGCAATGGCTTTTGGAGGAATAATAGCAAGTGTTGAACATCGTATTTCTAAAGCAGGTAAAGGTTGGGCTTCATTTATAATAGAAGATTATAGAGATAGTTTTGAGTTTAGAATTTTTGGAGAAGAATATTTAAGGTTTAAACATTTTTTAGTACCTAACTCGTTTTTATATGTGAAAACGATGGTAAAACCGGGTTGGACAAATAAAGAGGGAGTAAAAGGAGATCCTAGAGTTAGTTTTACAGAGTTTTTACTCTTGCATGATATCATGGATAAAATGTGTAAGAAAATTACCATTCAATTACCCTTAAAGGAAGTAAAAGAAGAGAAGATAAAAGATCTACAACATTTATTTGTTACAAATTCAGGTTCTCACAGTTTACGATTTGTAATTTATGATGTAGAAGAAAAACTAGAGTTAGATGTGCCTAGTAGAAAAATGAAGGTTAAAATAACCAATGAGTTTTTAGCAACATTAGATAGTCAACATATTAATTATAAGTTGAATTAGATGTAATTATTATTTAAAAAAAAAGTATTTAAGTTTAGGTGTAAAGATAAAAATGTATAATTTTGTTAAGATTATATAAAATAAAAATGACCAGTTGTCGTTTTTTAAGATATTTCCCCCCAAAAACATTATTTAAATTATTTTAAATAATTAGTTTTTAACATAATTAATTTAATATGATAAATGAATTTTGGGAATTTATTGTGGGGGTATATTATATGGCTGAAACTTTTCCTTTAGAGATTTTTATAGCATTTCTTTTAGTTATAAATAATTTTATAATTTTTACTTTTTTATTGATGTTATTGGGTTTTTTGTTATTGAGAAGTAATCTTCTTAATAACAAAATAAGAAATGTATCACCTAAATTAGAAGTTTTTTTTGATAAAGTTCTTAGAGATAGTAATAAATATTCAGATGATTTTATTGTAAGAGAATATCATGAGTTAATAAAAAAAAGAACCTCATTGAATTACAAAACGAGCATTGAGGTAATGTTAAAATTAAAAGAAAAGCATAATTATGTTGAAGAAAATATAAATAGAATTTTTTCTGTATTATCTTTTGGTAAGTTTTTAAATAAAAAAACGTCAGGTTTAAGTCCTAGACAAACTTATAAAGTTATAAATATTTTAAAAGAGTTAGAAATATCATCTGAAAATTTTAATATTTTACCCTTAACAGAAAGTAAAAACAAAGAAATAAGTAAAAGAGCAAAATTATTGTACTTATTATTTAATGGAGAAAAATCTTATGATTTTTTTAGCGCTATAGAAGACGAAATAACTCAATGGGATTTAATTGAGTTAATGAGGTCATTTGAAAAACTAAAAGAAAAAGGTGAATTACTAAGTTTACATACATGGGTTTTAAATTGTAGCAATAAATCAGTTATAAGTTTTTTAATAAAAGGAATAGGGTATTTTAATCAAGTTGAAAACAGTGGCCTTATAATAGAAAAAATAACAGATGAGAATGAAGATATTCGTGTGGCAGCTATAGAAGCATCAGGAGAATTAATGTTGAGGGAAGTAGAATATATTTTAAGAAGAAGGTATAAGAGCGAAACATTTCAGTGTCAAAAGGCAATTATAAAATCAATTAAAAAATTAAATTCAGGAGATTCACTTAATTTTCTTGAAGAATTGTTTAATGAAACTCATGAGAATGAAATTGAAACTAGTGTTATAAATACAATATATTCATATAATGGTGAAGGGAGAAATTTATTCAAAAAACTCAAAAAAGATGCTAAAGATTCGAAATTGTCTGTTTTAAAACACGTTGAAACTCCCCTGATTAAATTTAAAGAATATGCTTAGTATTTTTGAAGGTTTTATACTTCTTTATAGTTTTCTACTTATTTCTAGTTATATCCTCTTAGCAGTTTTATCTATAATCAATATTGTTAGATATAAGAGTTATAATTCTGAAACAGAAGATGTAATATTAAACAATTCGGCTTATATACCTGGTGTTTCTGTAATAGCACCAGCATATAATGAAGAAAAAACTGTAATAGCAAATGTTCATTCCCTTTTAACATTAAAATATCCCTTGTTTGAGGTAGTAATTGTAAATGATGGAAGTAAAGATAAGACTCTAGAGAAACTAATTAAAGAATTTGAATTAGTAGAAGTTCCTTTTAATTATGTAGAGAAAATTAAAACTAAACCATTTAAAAGAATTTTTAAATCTAAAAATCCTAAATACGATATACTAACCATTGTAGATAAAGAAAATGGAGGGACAAAAGCGGATGCTTCTAATGCAGGTATAAATGCTTCTGTATTTCCGTATTTTTTATGTACTGATGTAGATTGTATTTTACAAGAGAATACTTTAACTAAAATGATTGTTCCTTTTCTTAAAAAAGGAAAAAAAGTAGTGGCAGTTGGAGCTACATTAAGGATGGTGAATAGTTGTGAATTAGAGGGAGGAAGATTAAAAAAAGTAAAAGTACCCAAAGCGTTAATACCAAGATTTCAAGAGTTAGAATATATGCGCGCTTACCTGTTAAGTAAGTTTGGATGGAGTTTGATTAATTGTGTTCCTAATGTTTCTGGTGGATTAGGTATGTTCGATAAAGAAATAGCTATTAAAGCTGGAGGTTATGATGGTAAATCTCATGCAGAGGATATGGATATGGTAACAAGAATGAGAAAGCACATGTTTGATAATGGAAAAGAAAATGTGGTAGATTATATTCCACTTTCATGTTGTTGGACAGAAGGTCCTCCAGATAGAAAGGTGTTAGGTACACAAAGAACTCGATGGTCATCTGGGTTAATACAATTATTTACAGATCACAGAAAAATATTATTTAATCCTAAGTATAAGTTAATGGGGTTGGTAGTGTATCCATATGCTTTTTTATTTGAGTTTTTGGCACCAATTATAGAAGCATTAGGATTGTTTGTTTTGATAATTTTAATGCTGTTTGGACAAATTAATTGGGCAATGGCAGGAGTTGTGTTTTTGTTTTCATATTCCTTTGCAATTTTAATTTCATTGTTAATCATAATATTAGACAATGTTGTTCATCCTTACTACGATTCTTATAAAGACATATTTAAATTAATAATAGCAGCTATTTTAGAGCCTTTTATTTACCACCCATTAATCGTTTTTTACGGTTTAAAAGGATATATCACCTTTTTGAGAGGAAAGGAGCTTAACTGGGGAAGCATGACAAGAGCTGGTCTTAATTAATATTTACAGATAATGATTAGAATGATAAAAGAAAAAATAATTTTTATAATCCTTGTTTTGGGTTTCATTTTAAATTTGTTTTCACAAACTAAAAGTGAGGAACTCTTTTTAAAAGAAGCAAAAGAGTCTGGAAAGAAAAACGAATTTAGAAAAGCTGCTGATTTATGTTTAAAAGGATTAAAATTGAATTCAGATAATTTAAATCTAACAGAATACTTAGGGAAAAGTTATTTAGAGTTAGGGAAATTAGATAGTGCTCGCTATTTATTAAGAAAAGTGGTTGATTATAAGGATAAAAATTCTGTAGCCTTAAAATATTTAATCAATACTGAATATGAATCTAAAAGATACTCTTCATCAATTTGTTATATTAATGAACTTCTAGAAGAGGTACCTTATGATAAAAAATTATGGTTAAAAAAGATTAATATATACAATGATATGGGGAATGATATAGAGGCTTTTAAACTTATAAAAAGGCTCAAAAATATTTTTCCAAAAGATGAAAAAGTAAACAACACATATAATGCTATATATTTAAACAAAGGAAATGAATTTGTAAACCAAGACAAATCTGAAGAAAGGAATATAATTTTAAAAAAAAGATTAAATGAAAACATCAAAGATAGAGATGCTTATTTATTGTTAGTAAAAAGTGAATTAGAGGAATTTAACGATATAGAAGCGTTAAAATATGTTAATAAAGCATTACGAATTTACCCAAAGGATAAAGTTTTTATTAAAAAAAAAGTAGGCATATTAGAGCGTCTTAAAAGATATGATGAAGCTTTAATATATTTAGAAGATAAAACGGTAGATAAAGAGTTATTAACCATTTATAAATATTTACTTGGAGAAGCAAAGTTGCTTTATAAAAATAGAGATATTTATGAGTTACATAAAAGAGAATATGAAGTAACTAAAAGTAAAGGAAAGCTAATTAAATTAATAAGTTTAGCTATTAGTAGAAGTTATTATTCAGAGGCAGTTTTTTATATAAAAAAAGGATTAAAAAAGGATTATAAAGATAAAGATCTATTAGCTTTACAACTTCACTTATACGATAGATCGAATGATAAAGTAAACTATGAAAAACTATTAGACAAGCTTCATCAGTTATATCCTAACTATTCAGATTTTAAAGAAAAATACGATCGATTGTCTTATGAAAGAGGTAAAACGGCATTACTTATGAAGCAATTTCCGACAGCTTTAAAAGAGTTTGTGTATTTAAAAGAGATACCAGACTATAAAACTTTGGCATTATACAATATGTCTACTATCTATGATCTTCAAAAAGATTATGATAAAGCTTTGGTTATACTTGATCGTTTAGTTGCTATTGACCCACAACAAAAAGATGTTTATTATTTTAAAAAAGCCAGTTTGTATGAAAAAAAGGACGAATATGAAAAAGCATTAGCTATTTCAAAAATGTTGTACGAAAAAGAACAAGAATCAATTCAGTATAAAAATCTGTTTATTTCAATTTCTGAATCATACATTACATTTTTAATGAGAAATAAACAATATGATAAAGCTTTGGAGGTAATATCAGAGGTTATTTCTTTAAGATCTACTCCCGTATTATACAATCATGCAATTAATGCAGCACTAGCAATTAAAGATTATGAAAGAGCAATTGCATTTGCAGAAATAGCAAAAGAAACAAAAACGGAAGATAAAAAGGTATTGTTGAAACTAGCCTATGTATACACAAAAAGTAAAAAATATGATAAATCGATAGCGTTGTTAACTTTTTTACATAAAAAATATCAGTATGATAATGAAATAAGAAACTCATTAGGAGAGGTATTGTATTTAAAAGGAAAAAGCCTTGAAAAAGAAGGAGATTTAGTTACGGCTATAAAATTTTATATGGCTTCAGTAGCAAAAGCAGATAAAAAGAACCCAGCGATAAACAGTTTGTCTAATTTATATTTACAAAAAAAAGAACCTAAAAAGTTAATAAAATTAATAGATAGTTTACAGGCTGTAAATAAAGGAAACGATAAGCTACCTTATAAAAAAGGATTAGCTTATGAGCAATTAAAAAAATATGATTCAGCTTTCTTTTACTTAAAACAACATACCCCAAGCTTAAAAGAACACTCAATATGGAGTAATAAATTAAAGAAACTAAAATTTAAATCACTCAAAAATCAACTAGATTTTAGTTACACAACAAATACATCAGATTTAGAGAGTTTAAAATCAGATGTGGGATCATTACGTTATACGAGATTTGGAATAAAAAATAGTTTTTTTGCGGAGTTAAATAATGTCTCAAGAAATGAATCAATGGCATTACAATTAAATGTAGGTTGGTTTCATACATTTTCAAAAACTATATATGGTAAATTTAACTACGCAATAAGTAATAAAATTTTTCCAAATCATAGATTAGGAGTTTCTATTTTTAAGAGTTTTAAAAATGATTATGAATTAGAAGTTGGAGGACGCTACAACTTTTTTAAAGAAGAAAGAAAAATAATAACAGGAATTATTGGGTTATCGAAAGTGATTGATGATTTTTGGTTAAATGCAAAGTTGTTTGTATTGTCAGATATTACAGGGAAATTACAAAATAACATAGTATTACAGTCTAGATATTTTGTAAATGAAACAGATTATGTATCGCTAATGGCATCAACAGGAACAACTCCTTTTGATGAAAATTTAGATTTTCAAAATAATACTTTTTACAGTTTGGTGAATTCTATGTATGGCGGAGGCTATTTTAAGCAAATTAATGAAAAAATGGTTATAGGTTTGCATTTAAATAAATATGCTTTTGAGGTTACAGATGGTAAATTTCAAGATCAAACAAACATACTTTTTGTTTTAAAAACAAAGTTTTAATGAAATTATGGTGTATAAAAAAACAAAATTCATACATGTAATTTTTCTATTGATGTGTTTTCAAACATATACCCAAGAGGTTGATTTTACATATAGAGAGCCTTATTTTTTAGAAATAAATACACCAGAGTTTTCTTTGAAAGAAAAAACAAATAGATTAGATGATGAATGGGGGATATGGGGGCACAATTTACCTAAACTTCTAAAAAAAAGTATAGAGCATACGAATAAAGTATATGCTTTAATAGATGGGGTTAGGAATGAGAAACAACTTTGTTTTTCTAGTGTTGAACTCGAGGATTTAATTCTTGAAAAAGTAGAGGCTTCTGATAAGCAAAATTTTGTAATAGCTCCTAATGACAATTCTCTTTCTTGTCAATGCTCAAAATGTAAAAAAGTTGGAAATACTTACAAAAATTCGAGCCCAGCAGTATTTATGATGTTAAATAAGTTAGCAAGTAAGAAACCCAATTCAAATTTTTATACATTAGTATATTCGCTAGTAAAAGAAGTACCAAGCTTTCAATTAGAAGAGAACGTAGGTGTTTTATTTAGTACTATAGACTATCAAAAAGGAATTGCTTATGAAGAACAAAAGAAATTTAAAAAATTAAAAAGAGAATTGTTGGAGTGGAAAGCAAAAGCAAACCGAATAATTATTTGGGATTATGCTTTGAATTTTGATAATTATCATGATTTCTATCCTGTTTTATCTACCATTCAAAAGAATTTAGTCTTTTTTAAATCAATAAATATTCAAGGAGTTTTTTTTAATGGTAGTGAAGTGTATGCTGTTTTTCAAGAGCTAAAAAGCACTATTTTATCTAAACTTTTAGTAGATGTGTCTATTAATTTAGAAAAAGAAATAGAATATTTTTTTAAAAAGAAATACCCAGAAAAAATTGCAGATTTATTAATTACCTATTATTTGAATATTGAAAGAGAATTTAGGGCGTCAAAAAAGCATCAAGGAATTTATAGTAATATTAAAAAAGCAGAAGGAAAATATTTAAAACATGGTGCTTTTTTAACATTTTATAATAAACTTTTAAACGAAGTAGAGCTTCTAAAGAAGCCATCAAATGATGTTAAAAAATTATTGCTTTCAACTATTTTTATAAAGCTAGAATTAGTTAGAGTTAGCGAGGTGAATTCTATAGAAAAAAGCACTAAAAAAGATATTTTTAAAATGTTGTCTTGTTTAAAAAAAATGTCAGAAGAAACAAATGTACTTTATCTTAATGAAAGTAAATCGACATTAAAAGAGTACATTACTTTATGGCAAAAGAAACTTTTAAGACCAGTATATAAGAATAAATTAAAGATAGAAAATTTAAAAATACAAAGTACCTTAGATGAAGGGTATACTGATACTTCTGTATTAATAGATGCTAAAGATGGTTTTTTAGATTATGGTGTTAATTGGTTTATAGTAAGTAAGGATGATTTAGTGTTTCGGTTACATAAAAATATTAAAAAAGGAGATGAATTATTATTTAATTTTTTAAATGATCCTAAGCATCATATTTATTATCCAGAAAAAATTATTATAACTATTAATAATAAAAAAAGTAACACTTTAGAAAAATCAATAAAAAATATAATTAAAAAAGATAAAAAAAGAGTTTTATTTAAATTTAACAATACATATAATAATAGTACTATTATTATAACAATAAAAAGAAGAATAAATAAGCATAAAAGCGCTATAGCTTGTGATGAAATTATATTACGATAAATGAAAAAAGTTTTAATTACCATATTATTAATCACTTTAGTTTCCTGTGGAAAATTTACAGATATAAATAGGTTACAAAAAACTACAATGAAATTTGATTATGCACATAGAAAGTATTCCCCTGTTTTAAAAGGAAAAATTCTAAAAATGACTTATCAATATACGAATACAGGTGAGTATCCATTAGTTATTTCTGAGATTCAAACATCTTGTAATTGTACCATAATAGAGCATACAGAAAGAGCAGTAGGTAAGGAAAAAAAAGGATATATAAAAGTAAGTTTTAATAGTAGTAAAAATACAGGTAAAGTAAAGCAGTACATTACAATAATAGCTAACGTAAAAAACACATTAACTAATAATATAAGTTTTGAAACGAATGTGGTATTAAATTCAGATTATGGTGAAGATTATGAAGAGGTATATTTTAAAAATAATGAAATAGATGTAATAGAAGGTGAATATGTACCTGTTTTTGAGTAAATATGTATTCCGTGTTAAATCGATAAATAGGTTTATTGTTTAATCTGATGTTTTTAGTGAGTTATTTAGATTGTTTTAGAAATGAAATGCTAACAAGAGTATATTTAAATAAAAATCTAAGTTTTTTCATTGAAAGCGATTTTTTAATAAAGGAATATTCTGAATCTTAATTTTATACCATAGAAGCTCATGATCTATAATTGGTTCTTGTTTGTAATTAAAAAAGCATGTTATTAAGAGATGAAATAGCTTTAAAATTTGATGGGAAAAGTCAATTTTATTTGTGTTATATGATGTATTATTGTCGGGTTAAATAATCCCAAAATAATTGAAAAAATGAAACAAAAAATTCTATTAACAATACTCTCTTTGATTTTTCTTTACTCTTGTAATGACGATAATGATAAAGAAATTGAAAAAGTAATCGAACAAGAAAAAAGCAATTACTCAAAAATTATAGAAGAACAAGACGGCAAAATTTCTAATGTTATAAATTTTTCTAAAATAACAACAACTCTTCGTTTTAAAGTAACTGATAAACAAAATCAGCCATTGGAAAACACAAGAGTATTAATAAATGGAAGTGAAAATAATACAGATGAATTAGGAGAAGTAAGTTTTGAAGATGTTTCTGTTAATAGTAATTACATTGTTGTAGAAGTATTAAAAGAAGGTTTTGAAAAAATCTTAAAAACAGTAACTCCATCAGCAAACGGAGAATTAATCACTGATATTATTTTAATAGAAGAGCAAAATTCAGTTTTATTAAACGCAGAAGTCGGAGGTGTAATTGAAAAAAATAATGTAGAACTTTTATTTCCTTCAGAATCCTTAATTTATGAAGATGGTGAAACTTATAAAGGAGAAGCATCTGTGAAAATAGTGTATTATAATCCAAAGGATACAGATTTTTTAACTATCTCTCCGGGTAATTTAACAGGTGTAACAAACGATAATCAAGAAGTAGGACTTAAATCTGAAGGTATGTTAACAGTACATCTTCAGGATTCTGAAGGTAAGGTGTTAAGAATAGCAAATAATAAGACAGTAAAAGTTACTATGCCTGCAAGTGATTCAGGTGAGAATGAAATTCCTTTTTGGCATTTAAGTGAAAAGTATGGAATTTGGATGGAAGAAGGAAAAGCAATAAAAAAAGAAAATAAATATGAATTTGAAGCTTCTCATTTTTCAACATACAATTTAGATTATAAATTATTAGATGCTATTGATTTTTGTGTAGTGTTAAAAGATGTTGATGGTAGACTTATGCAAAACACAAAAGTGTTTTTAGATATAAATGGTTTAATAAGATCTGTTTATTCAGATAATAATGGAGAGGCTTGTTTTAGAAATGCTGGAAAGGGAGATTACATTTTTAAATTTAAAGATTCAGAAAAAATATTAAATGTTACAAGTAATCAGAAATATGAAATAATTTTTGATGTTAAATATACAGACGATGATATTGAAGATCCTTATAGTTTTTGTTTGAAAATAGTAGATAAAAATGGGAATCCTTTTAAAAGTAGATTTATTACTTTAACTGTACTTACTTCTCCTAATAATTTATCTTTCGGTTATGTGAATAGACTAACAGATGAGTTCGGTGAAGTTTGTTTTAAAGATTTACGTGAAAGTGAAATTGATTATTATGTAGCTATTTTTGATAAAGATGTTCAGTTTCAAGGACAAATTCAAGCAATTGCACCAGTACATTTTTTCTCAACGACTAAAGACGTTAATAGTTATGAAGTTGTTTTTGATGTAGCAGTTTTACCAGATGGTACTGAAGCAGCTTCGTTCACTGACTATTATGACTTGAAACAAGAAAATAGAAGGATTTATATAGAAAAAAAGGATAGAGCAATTGCAGAGAATGTAAGGGTTGTTGATAGTGGAGCAGGTGTTTTCATATATTTATACAATCAAAACTACACACATAGTCCTTTTTTATATTCAGGAAATTACTCTTTGCCAGAGTTTATTGAGATACCAGATTCTTCTAACTTAACTAGTGGAACTAATTATATTCTTGAATTTAAAACGAATATTGGATTTATGCGATATGAGTTTACATTAGAGTAAAAAGTAGTTAAATTATATTAAAAAGCAAGATAAAGGTGTAAATCTTTATCTTGCTTTTTGGTTTTATATCCTTGTAAGAATAAGGAAAGAAAATAAAATACACATAATTTTAAACTAATCATAGTTTTTTATATTAAAAACGAATACTTTTGTTTAATATTTTTAAAATAAAATGAAACAAAATAAAAGTGGTGTTTGGGTAAGTTGGAATAAAAATATTTCCTACAATTACAAATCTCTTTATAGTATAAAAACCGAGCAAGAACTACAAGAAGTTATTGCTAATACAGACAACGTACGTTTTTTTGGAGCAAAACAATCTTCAGCTGATATCGCGGCAGGAACAGATACATTAATTGATATTACGACCTATAATAAAATTTTATCTTATGATGATTCTGAACGTATAATAACAGTTCAATCAGGAGTTGTTCTAGGTGATTTATTAGAAGCAATAGAAACTAAAGGTTGGTGTATTCCTTGTTTACCAGATATTAATACAATAACAATTGGAGGAGCTTTGGCTACTGGAACTCACGGTACAAGCGGAAACTTGTTAAGTGAATACATGATAGCATGTAATTTAATTTTAGCAGATGGTTCTATTAAAGAGGTTAGTGAGGGAGATAAATTGATGGATGCTGTTAGGGTTTCTTTAGGTGTTTTAGGGATAATGTCTACCATAACTTTTAAGTGTGAACCTATTTATACATTACATGTAAAAGAAGGTCCAGAAAGTGATAAAGAATGGCTTCCTAAAATTAAAGAACGTTTACAAAAACACGATTTTCTTAGAGTTTTATGGTTGCCTCATACAGATAAAGGATATGTAATTACGGGTGATAAAATTGACCCTGATACAAAAATCAAAGAAAATTTAGGTCCTAAATATTTAAAACATAGAAGAAAGACTTCTAAAATATTATATAAATACACACATGTTTTTCCTTGGATTACTGCTATAGCGAATAAACTTTTGTACAGAGGTTTTTTTAATTCTAGAAAAGAACATAAAGGTTCTTTGTATCAAGCTACAGTTACTAAATCAAGAGGGTCTACCTTAGAATTAGCAGAGTGGACTATTGGTTTGGATCAATTCCCAATAGTATTTGAGGAATTAAAAAAAGAGATTAATAAATGGAGTAATAAATCTTTTATTCATATTCCTATGGATATTCGTTTTGTATATAAAGATAATTCATGGTTAAGTTATGCTTATAAAAAAGACATAGTTACAATGGGATGTGTTTCTAGAAATGCTGCTACAGCAGATACATACGAAGCTTTTAAAAGTATTGAAAGTATATTTTTAAAATATGGAGGAAGACCGCATTGGGGAAAACGGTTTACAGCTAAAGATAATCAATTAACGAAAGTTTATGAGAAATGGGAAGCTTTTAAACTTTTAAGAAGTGAGTTAGATGCAAAGAATAAATTTTTGAATCCGTATTTAACTGAATTATTTAACGAAATAAAGAACTAATAAATGTTACCTAAAGGAATTTTATTTGATTTTGATGGTGTCGTAGTAGATAGCTTTGAAAGCCATTACTCGGCATGGTCTTCTGCTTTTAAAGAATTGTTTAATAAAGAAATAGCTCCTTATCCTAAGAGTCATGTAGGGAAGTCGCCTAAAAAAATAGCAAAATATTTTTGCAACGTAATAGGGGAAAGTAATCGTTCTGAAGAATTATTTTTATTAAAAGATAAACATTTAGATCTGTATTTTAAAACGCCTAAATTATTACCAGGAGTTACAGAGATTACTAGTTTTTTAATAAATAAAAAGATGCCGTATGGAGTGGCAAGTAATGCCACAAAATTATTTTTAAAAAATAGTATTGATCGTTTAAAACTAAATTTTACAACAGTTTTTGGATTAGAAGATTATATAAAACCAAAACCAGCTCCAGAAGCATATATAACATTGGCTAAAGCATTAAATTTTACAGAAAAGGAATTTGAAAGTATATGGGTTTTTGAAGATAGTTTAACTGGTACAACGGCTGCAAAATTAGCAGGAATGATTCCTATAGGAATTTTAGCTAAAAACTCTGAGGAAGAAATGAAAAAAGCAGGAAGCGTCATGGTTTTTCCATCTCTTTTAGAAGCCTATTACTACCTTAATAAGATGTAATTCTATTGTTTTTTTAATTGGAAAAGACTTGATATTAGATGTTTGTAAGTGAAAATAATGTTATAAATTGATAAAATCCAATTAGTTTACAGTTCTAATATTTTGTATTTATGCACTTTAAAATAATCCCAAAAATAAAAAAATGATTAAACAAAGAATTTTTGTGTCAATTCTTTCATTAGCTTTATTATTCGCTTGTAGCAATAATGAAGATAAAGCAATTGAAGAAGTAATTAAAAAAGAAGAAAGTAACTACTCTAAAGTAATTGAAGAGCAAGATAGGGAAATATCGAATGCTATAAATTTTACTAAAACCACAACGACATTTGTTTTTAAGGTAAAAGATAAGCAAAATCAACCATTACAAAATGCAAAAATACTAATTAATAATACTGAAAAAAGTACAGATGAATTAGGAAATGTAAGTTTTGAAAATATTTCTGTTAATGATAATTATGTTGTAGTAGAGATTTCTAAAGATGGTTTCGAGAAAAGTATAAAAACAATAACACCTTCAAGAAATAACAAATTAACAGCTGATTTTATTTTATTAAATGAAGAAACTCCTTTATTGTTAAATGCAAAA